>NZ_JANSIH010000234.1:0-25890 GCF_047462075.1 Synechococcus sp. R55.2 | reverse complement strand
TATCGCTGCATAGTTGAACAGTGATGTTCAGCAGTGTTCAGCGTAAATGTATCAGATACGCTGAGACTTCACAAGACCCACAGCTTTTGGGAAAGCAAGATGGGGACGCTGGCCTAGCCGTCATGGGCGGGATCCGTATGAATTAGTACCCAACCGGATAGAAAAGAGGGGCTTTTTCGATTTCTGGCAAAGCCGTTGCCTGGTGGGCTGGATCCGGCTCAACTTGGCTGGGAGAGGCAATCGGCACCTCGATCATCCGATCCGGTACCAGCGGCACCATTTCGGAGCGGTCGGCGATTTCCCGCAGAGAATTGGCAATGGATTCTTGAGTCAGCAGAAACTGTCGTTCGTTGCGCTGCATCTGCTGCCACACCTGGTAACGCTGGCTCCACCGGCTTTGGGTATGCACAGTCCAACTGTAAAGGCTCAACACTGAAACGCCGGAGAGGATAGCCATCCCTGTGGAGATTTGCTTCCACCAGGCTAGGTGTTCTGCCCAAGCAAGATGCTGGCTGCGAGGATGGGCTGATTTCAACTTCAAATTCAAAGGTTGGGTGCGGCTGGCCTGAACTGTACCGGAGAGGGGTCGGCTCAGAGCAGAAGGCTGTCTGTGGCGACGAGGGCTTTTGGGACGATCAAGACCTGCGTTCAAAGGCTGGCTAACCATAGGGCTTAACCTCACACACACCAAGGGATCCGACGGTGCAGGACTGCCGGTTCCGCTTCACCCTAGTTCCCCGCATCCCCCAATAGCAACCCCCTTCTCCCGATTCCTGGTCTCGGCGGGCTAGCCGTCCGCTTCACAGTAGCCGATCTCTTGAGATTGGGAGAACTGACTGGTGCTACATCTGACTGCTGCGGGCAGCCACTCGCAGTTTGGCAGAGCGGGCCCGTGGATTGCGTTGCCGTTCCAGTTCGGAAGGGGACAAGGGCTTGGGGGTGAGCACCTGCCAACGGGGATCCCTGCGAAAGGCCCATTTCACCAGGCGATCTTCAAGGCTATGGAAGCTGATTACGGCCAACCTGCCGCCGGGTTTCAACCAAGTGGGGGCTTGGGCCAGCAAGGTTTCTAAAGCCTCCAGTTCTCGGTTCACGGCAATGCGCAACGCCTGAAAGACGCGGGTGGCCGGGTGGATGCGGCCTCGCCGAGCTGCCGGAGGTACCGCCTGCCAAACCACCTGGGCCAACTGGGTAGTTGTGGCGAGGGGACGAGCCTGCTCGATGTGATGGGCAATGCGGCGGGCAAATCGCTCTTCGCCGTAACGGGTGAAAATCTCGATCAACTCTTCGACCGGGCGATGATTAACCCAATCGGCGGCAGTCTCCTGAGCTGTACTGGGATCCATGCGCATGTCCAGCGGCCCCTCCCCGCGAAAGCTAAATCCCCGCTCAGGACAGTCCAGTTGCGGCGAACTCACCCCCAAGTCGGCCACGATGCCATCGAAGGGGATCCCCTGCCCCTGCTCATCCCGAAAGCCGTGCTGCTGCAGATCGAAATCGGCAAAATTGAGGTGCCACAGTTGGATGCGGCTGCCGGGGATCCCTTCTGCTGCAAAACGCGCTTGCGCCGCCTGCAGAGCCGCCGGATCCCGATCCAACCCCACCACTCGGGCAGCTCCCCCCCGCAGCAGCGCCAAGCTGTGCCCACCCCCTCCCAACGTCACATCCAAAAAAATACCGCCCCCCTGGGGTTGCAGGTAGGCCATCACCTCCTCGGTCAAAACGGAATCGTGTTGATACACCTTGCCAAGCACGGTCTGCGGGGGTTCTATTTCTGCTGCTACAAAGTTCAGTATCTGCAAAAAAAAGGCCGAGGCCAGGCCCCGACCGAGGAATCCATGTTGTTAAGGTGATCCTCTGAGAAAAGAGGGGTGGCCGTCAAAAGACAGGCTGTCTTGGGATCCCCGGCAAAATCTCTGGGGCGCGAGTCCCGCTCTGAGTATGATGAGACTGCTCCCGCTTTTGCCAAGTCTGCCGTCAGGGTTGCTGTGTTGACTCACTCTTCTTCTACCGATATCCTCACTCTCTCGCCGGCCAAGGGCCTGCGCGGCCAAGTGAGCATCCCCGGCGACAAATCCATTTCCCACCGCGCCCTGATGCTGGGATCCCTGGCCGAAGGAGAAACCACCATCCAAGGGCTGTTGCTGGGAGAGGATCCCCGCAGTACGGCAGCCTGTTTTCGGGCGCTGGGGGCAGATATTTCGGAGCTCAACAGCGAGTGTGTTCGCATTCGGGGAGTTGGCCTGGGCCAGCTGCAAGAACCGGCAGACGTGTTGGATGCAGGTAACTCCGGCACCACCTTGCGCCTGATGCTGGGGATCCTGGCGGGCCATGCCGGGCGCTTTTTTGCCGTCACCGGGGATCGATCCCTGCGCTCGCGGCCCATGGGACGGGTGGTAGAACCACTGCGGCAGATGGGGGCCAGCATTTGGGGACGGGCCGGTGGAACCTTGGCACCCTTGGCCGTGCAAGGGGGATCCCTGAAGGGCATTCACCATCGCTCCCCGGTGGCTTCGGCGCAGGTGAAATCCTGCCTCTTGCTGGCGGGCCTGCTGGCAGAAGGCACCACCCAAGTCACCGAGCCGGCTCTCTCTCGGGATCACTCGGAACGGATGTTGCGGGCCTTCGGAGCCGACATTCACGTGGATCCAGAGGCGAAAACCGTGGCCGTGGTGGGCGGATCCCGCCTGGTGGGCCAAAAAGTTCAGGTGCCGGGAGATATCAGCTCGGCAGCCTTTTGGCTGGTGGCCGCCTCCATTGTGCCCGAGAGCGAATTGCTGCTCCGGGATGTGGGCCTCAACCCCACCCGTACCGGTGCACTACGGGTGTTGCAGGAGATGGGGGCTGACATCCAAATTGAGAACCTCCGGGAAATGGCCGGTGAGCCCCTGGGAGATCTGCGGGTGCGTTCGGCCCGCTTGCGCGGCTGCACCATCGCCGGCGATCTCATCCCCACCTTGATCGACGAGATCCCGGTTTTGGCGGTGGCGGCTGCCTTTGCCGAGGGGATCACCGTGATTCGCGATGCCGCAGAGCTGCGGGTCAAAGAAAGCGACCGTCTGGCTGCCATAGCCCAAGAGCTGAGCCGCATGGGAGCCCAGGTCGCCGAATATCCCGATGGCCTGGAAATCAAAGGAGGGATCCCCCTTCATGGGGCCGAGGTCGACAGCCACGAGGATCACCGCATCGCCATGAGTCTGATGGTGGCAGCCCTGGGAGCGCAGGGATCCACCCTCCTCAGAGGAGCCGACTGTGCCCGCATCTCCTACCCCGACTTCATTCCCACCCTGCAACGATTGACAGCTTCTTCCCTCGAGTCTTGAGAGGATCTTGTGGGGAGCGAAGATCTATGGTCAATTCAGTTGATGATGAGACGGTATTAAAGTAAGATGGCATGAAGGCAGACTCAGGAGAAAGCTCCATGGGCTACAGCTTAGACCTGAGAGAAAGAGTCGTAGGGTATGTCCA
Organism: Synechococcus sp. R55.2; assembly: GCF_047462075.1. Classification (NCBI taxonomy): domain Bacteria; kingdom Bacillati; phylum Cyanobacteriota; class Cyanophyceae; order Synechococcales; family Synechococcaceae; genus Synechococcus; species Synechococcus sp. R55.2. The sequence goes on along the minus strand of NZ_JANSIH010000234.1, from coordinate 22,422 downwards.
GGAAGGGGGCAGCCCCACCACAGCCGCACAGATTTACAAAGTCAGTCGCGCAACGGTTTATCGCTGGCTGAATCGAGAGGATCTTAGGCCGACAAAAGTCAAGACCCGGAAACGCAAGATAGACTTGGCCGCCCTGCAGCAAGATGTGGACCAGTACCCAGAAGCTCGACTGAAGGAGAGAGCCCAGAGGTTCGGCGTCCAACCCAGTGCTATTTACTATGCTCTCAGGAAGCTGCAAATAACACGAAAAAAAAGAGTTAGGGTATCGAGAGCGGGATCGAGAAGAGAGAATTCAGCACTCCAGGGTCTTGAGGGGATGGGTTCAGAAGTACGGGAGTGAGAGCCTGGTTCCGTTGGTGAAGGGATAAGACCTACGGCCCGCTTTCGCGAACAGAGCTGTTGCACTGGCCAGTGTCTTGTTGCTATTTGAATTGACCACATCCCCATCTCTAACTTTGTCGCCCTTGTTCTTGTGTCAACCCATCCCAGCCCGCCCGGCCCTATCGCCATCGAACATCTCTGCTTCCGGGTTCCTCCCGGTGGGCAAGCAGCCTTTCTTGAGCAAGACGAGCGGGTTTGGGGATCCGCCCTGCGCCGGCATCCGGGTTTTCTGGGCAAAGAAGTTTGGCTGGATCAAGAGGATCCCGAACTTGTCCACCTCATCCTCCGCTGGGCCAGCCGCGCTGACTGGAAGGCCTTTCCCTCCGAGCAAGTGGAGGCATTGGATCGGCAAATGCGGCCTTTTTATGTGCGCTTGGAACAGGCCAAAGAATACCGGCTCTGGCAGCCCGGCCGTTCTCCAGAGCCCGGAAAGCAGGATTAAGGGATCCCTTCAGTCTCAAAACCTACCTCAGAGCCCACCGAGTCAGCCCTGGGGGATCCTGCCACCCGCTCCTGCTCCACCAGCTCCCGCAAACTGGGCATGGTCACGGCCAAAGCTCCTTCTCGCCGCTGCAGCCCCGCTTCAAAACTCTCAGGGGTGACAATGCCGCCGGAAATGAGCATCTTAAAAGCATCTTCCACCGGCATGAACACTTCCACCACCTGGTCTTCCGGCACAATGGCGTACCAGCCCGTCGTTGGATTGGGGGTGGTGGGCACAAACAGGCCAAGGGAGCGCTGCGGCCCATCGGGCCGAATGGGAGTTTGAATGGTGCCCGTCACAAAGGCCAGCGCCCAAGCTCCTGGTCGGGGATATTCCACCAGCACCACCCGCCGAAAGCGCTGATTGTTGGGGGCAAACAAAACACTGACCAATTGCTTCAAGGTCTTGTACACCAGCCCCGCCACCGGAATCGCATGGAGCAACTGTTCGCTGAGATTGAGCAGCCACTGGCCGACAATGTTGCGGGCCATAAAGCCGATCAGCAGGATGAGCACAATCGGCGTCAACAGGCCCACCGCCAGATCGATGAGGTTGATCAAGATCGGGTGCAAACCCTGGATGGGATTGAACTGCTTCGGAATGCTGGTCAGAAAGCCAATGCTCCAGGTGGCCACCTCCACCGTCAGCCAAATGGTAGTTGCCAGAGGGATCACCACCAGCAACCCCGCCACGAAGTAGTTCTTCAGATGCTGTTTCCATTGTGAAACCATGGTGAGGTCGTTCCGTCAAGTCAACCGAGTGGATGCACCGAACCTTTGCAAGTGGAGCTTGCAGATGGCAATCATGATACCTGCCTTCTGCATTGCCCTCATGGGGGGCAGCCGCAACTTGCTCGAAAAAGAAACCGGGCTGCCAAAAAGCGCAGAGCCCCAAACTTTCACGAGGCCGATAATGCTATCTTAGGTCGATATAAAATTTTGTAAAGGCAGGGATCCCGTCCCGAGGCGTTGTGGCCAAGCCCCTGGATGGTTTGTGTTTCTGCTGGGTGTTGCGTGGGAGGCCCTATGTCAGAGTCAGATTGGCTAGAGCATACCTGTCAGGTGGAGGTGCCTGTTCCCATTGAGCAGGTATGGGATTTGTGGGCCAACCTCACCCTCATGCCCCGTTGGATGAAGTGGATCCGCTCGGTGGAATTGCTGGATCAGGAGCTGTCCCGGTGGACACTGGATACCCGCGGCCTCACCTTCAGTTGGATCTCCCGCACCCACACGGTGGTGAAACACCAACACATCGGCTGGAGTTCGGTGGAAGGACTGCCCAACCGGGGCGCGCTGCGCTTTTACGACCGCAAAGGCAGTACCATTGTTAAGCTGTCGGTTGCCTACAAGATCCCGGGGATCCTCGGCAAAATCTTGGATGGCCTGTTTGTGGGCAAAGTGGTGGAGAGCACCATCCAGGCGGATCTGGAGCGCTTCAAAGCCTATGCCCTAGAGCATGCGGGGCCAACCGCCGAAAGTGCCTCGGCCAGCTAGCCTCAGTTTGTCAGGCCCAAGTGTTTTGCTGAACTCCCCCTTCCTTGCCAACCCTCACTGCTGCAAAGGTCTTCTTCATGCCCGATCCCTCTCCTGAGCCTGTCATTGCCCTCTCTCGTCAGCCGGTGGACAACCGCAACATTCGCTTCTCTCTGGAGCGGGGCGAGCTGGATCTGGATCAGCTTCTCCTGCTGTTGAACCGCAACGCCTTTTGGGCGCAGAATCGCCGGCGGGAGGAGATGGAGCGGGCCGTTGCCCACAGCCATCCGGTGGTCAGCGTGTGGGATGGGGAACGCCTGATTGGCTTTGGCCGCGCCACTTCCGATGGGGTTTACCGGGCCGTCCTCTGGGATATCGTGGTCGATCACGACTACCGACGTCAGGGCATTGGGCGCAAGTTGGTGGAAACCCTGATCAGCCATCCCCACCTGCAGTCGGTGGAGCGCATCTACCTGTTCACAACCCATCAGCGCGGCTTTTACGAGCGGATCGGCTTTGTGGAAAACCCCAGCACCACCTTGGTCTTGCACGGGCGCCCTCTGGAGTTTTTGATCCCGGCTGCCGAGCAGGAGCAGGGGATCCCAGGGAAATGAGGCAGGTGAGTGTATCTCGAACAACAGTGGGTTGGTTCGGCCTCGGCAGGAGAACGCGCTAGCCTGAAAAGCAAAAAAAGGTGAGAGGGTGTACCTATGGCCAATCGCCTCGCCACAAGTTCCAGCCTTTACTTGCGCAAGCACGCCGAGAACCCGGTGGATTGGTGGCCTTGGATCCCCGAGGCTCTGGAGAAAGCGCGGGCCGAGGATAGGCCGATTTTTCTGTCCATCGGCTATTCCAGTTGCCACTGGTGTACGGTCATGGAGGGCGAGGCTTTTTCCAACCCGGAGATCGCCGCTTTCCTCAATGCCCATTTTTTGCCCATCAAGGTGGATCGCGAGGAGCGGCCCGATCTCGACAGCATCTACATGCAGGCGTTGCAGCTTATGAGCGGGCAGGGGGGGTGGCCCCTCAATGTTTTCCTCACGCCCGATGACCTGGTGCCCTTTTATGCTGGCACCTATTTTCCTGTAGAGCCCCGCTTTGGCCGCCCGGGGTTTCTGGCCTTGCTGCAGCGCATCCTGCAGTTTTACCGGCAGGAAAAGGAAAAAATAGAGGAGATGAAAGGCCAGATTTTGACGGCTCTGACCACCCTCAGCGACTTAGTGCCGGAAGACCACATTCCCGCCGACCTGCTGCGCTCTGGGATCCCTAAGATCCAGCCTTTGCTCGCCAATGCCGGGGCGGTGCAGCAATTTCCCATGATGCCCTACGCCCAGTTGGTGTTGCGCTCAGCCCGCTTCGACCCACCGGAAGGGATCCCCGGCTCCATGAGCGCTCTGGAACGGGCCAAAGAGCGGGGCATGGCCTTGGTGTTGGGAGGGATCTTTGACCATGTGGCCGGCGGCTTTCACCGCTACACTGTGGATCCCACCTGGACGGTGCCCCACTTTGAAAAGATGCTCTACGACAACGGGCAGATCCTGGAGTTTCTCTCCGATCTCTGGGCCCATGGGATCCAAGATCCGGCCATTGAGCGGGCGGTGCGGCTGACGGTGGAGTGGGTGGCGCGGGAGATGACCGCCCCTGCCGGATACTTCTACGCCGCTCAAGATGCCGACAGCTTTGCCCGAGCAGAGGATCGGGAGCCGGAAGAGGGAGAGTTCTACGTCTGGCGCTGGCAGGAGCTGCAGGATCTCTTGGGGGAAGAAACCTTCCGCGCCTTGCAGCAGGCGTTTGACCTGTCTCCGGGGGGCAATTTCCCTGATCGGCCCGGCTGCATCGTCTTGCAGCGCAAACAGGGGGGGACGTTGCCGCCAGAAGTTGAAACCGCCTTGACCACCCATCTTTTTCAGGCACGCTATGGCTCTGCGGAGCGACGAGTTCCCTTCCCTCCGGCAGTGGATGCCCAGTCGGCCCGTCTGCAATCCTGGCCGGGGCGGATCCCACCCGTCACCGACACCAAGATGATCGTCTCTTGGAACGCCTTGATGATTTCCGGCCTGGCGCGGGCCTATCAAGTGTTCGGCAACGCAGACTATCTGCAATTCGCTCTGCGGGCAGCCCAATTCATCCTCAGCCGGCAACGCCACCCCGAGACCGGATCCCTGTTGCGCTTGAACTACGATGGCACAGCGCAGGTGCCCGCCAAGTCAGAAGATTACGCCCTGCTGATCAAGGCCCTGTTGGACTTGCAGCAAGCCTGCCTGCCCCTGGTGGGGGATCCCACCCCTCAAGACTGGTTACAGGCTGCCCTCCAGCTCCAGCAGGAGATGGATACGCAACTGTGGGATCCGGTTAGAGGAGGATACTTTGTCAGCGATGCCCAGAGCGCCTCTGAACTGTTGGTGCGAGAGAAGGAGTTTCAAGACAACGCTACCCCTGCAGCCAATGGGGTGGCCATTGCCAACCTGGTGCGCCTGGCCGCCCTCACCGGAGATCTGGACTACCTGGAACGAGCAGAACAGGCCCTGAAAACCTTTGCCCACACCATGAGCACCCAGCCGCGCACCTGCCCCAGCCTTTTTGTCGGGCTGGATTGGTACAGCAATTGGGTGAAAGTTACCCTGGAGGCCGATGCTATGCCCGCCTTTCAGCAACGATCTTGGCCCACCACCGTCTTTGCTCTCCCCACCGAGACCGAACCTCTGCCGGAAGGAGCTTTAGGGCTGGTGTGCTGGGGCAACAAATGCCTGGCCCCTGCCAGTTCTCTCGAGCAAATCCAGTCCCAAATCACCAAAGGCCAAAACCGGGCTTACTGACCTTTGCCCAACTTTTGCTCAGGGCAGCAGGGATCCCTTTGCCAAGGTTACTGCTGGGGCTCCGCAGGCTTTTCCACCCCGAAAAACTCGATGCGGTAGCTCTGGATGCGGGTGCCCGTTTGTTGCTCCACCTGGGCCAGCAGTTCAGGCGGCAGCTCCACATCCACATCCAAAATGCGGTTGCTATCCAGACAGTTCACGTGGCTGTGGGGATGGGTGCGGTTGCCGTAGCGGCGCCCATCGGCACGATCCAAGCACTCGACAATGTTGTGGCTGGCCAAAGCTTCCAGGTTTTGATAAACGGACGTGTGGCCGATCGGTTTGCCCTGTTGATTGAGGCGATCGTAAATCTCGCGGGCGGAGAGGTGCTCGCCACACTGCCACAACAGTTCCAGGATGTAACGGCGCTGTCGGCTCAAACGCAGATTGCACTCCCGGCACCGCTCCAAAGCAGCTTCCAAAGAATCCAAAGGGCGAGGCATGGAAAACCTCAAGTCATACCGAGTCTGAGATAGGTAGTTGCTCATCTCTACCAAGGTAGCATTTGTGCGTCAACAGTTGTTCAAAAAACACCCCGAACTCTACAAGAGCTGCCGCGCATAGCCATCTTCGAGCCGAGTCCAGGCCGTGCGCAGATGGAAGAGCCCAACATCAGCCTTTTGATTTTCTACAATACCGCTGGAGTGTTGGGGGCAAAGATCATGCAGCGGCGCAAGGTAATTCTGGGTTTGTTGGGGTTGGCCAGCAGCAGTGGATTGGCAGGAGCCTATTGGGCCAGTCGGCAGCAGCCCTCTCATCTAGCCCCAGGGATGGGATCCCCTAGAGCCGCTCTCCCCTCTCCTACCCCCCAGCCCACCCCCACCGTCGTCCCCCATCCAGATGCCCCCCATGGCCTCTACATCCCCCCCCGCCGAGATCTGCGCCTCTTGGTCATCAGTGACATGAACGGCATCTACGGCTCGGTGGAATACGACCCAGAGGTGGATCGGGGCATCGGCCTCATCCCCTATCTTCAGCCGGATATTGTTTTGGGAGGAGGAGATATGGTGGCCGGTCAGGATCCCCGCCTGTCGGAGGAGCGCATTCGCGCCATGTGGGCAGCCTTCGACCGGCATGTGGCTGGCCCAATCCGTGCGGCCAAACTTCCCTACGGCTTTACCTTGGGCAATCACGATGCTTCCTGTGCCCGCACCACGCGGGGCGGCTTTCTCTTTCAAAAAGAACGGGATCTGGCCCGCGAGTTTTGGAACGATCCGGCCCACGACCCAGGTTTGAACTTTGTGGATCGGGGGGACTTTCCCTTCTACTACACCTTTGAAAAAGACGATGTGTTTTACCTAGCCTGGGATGCCACCTGCAACTACATCCCACCGGAACAAATGGCTTGGGCGGAAGCGGCTCTGGCCAGCGAACGGGCTCAGAAGGCCAAGTTGCGCATCGTCATCGGCCACCTACCCCTCTATGCCATTACCGTTGGGCGCGACGATCCGGGAGAAGTATTGCTGGATGCCGATGCCAAGCGAGCCCTGCTGGAGAAGTACCGCGTCCACACCTACATCAGCGGCCACCATCACGGCTACTACCCCGGCCACAAAGGGCAACTGCAACTGCTTCATTGCGGCATTCTCGGCTCCGGCCCTCGTCCTCTCCTGGGCAGCCCTCTGCCCCCACGCAAGACCCTCACTCTTATTGACGTGGATTTCGAGACCCCAGATGTTACCTATTACACCACTTATCACATGCGGGATCTGAGCGTGATCGACCAAGCAGAGCTGCCCCGCTTCATCACCGGGCACAATGGCTTGGTGCTGCGCCGCGACGTCAATTGGGACAACCTCACCCCTGAAGAAATCGCCACCTGCCAAGCTCGTATTGGATCCCTGTGTCGGGATTAGCGTTTCCATCTCGTTCAAGAACGTTCCATTTCAGCAAAAGATTGATAGGCCGTTTGCAGATGCTCTCGCGAGGGTTCTACTTCTGCCGTCACCACGGCTGCTGGATGAGGGGATCGACCGCGATCCGCGTGGTTTATACCGACGACTGCGAGATCTCCCGGATACCGAAGTAGAGAGCCATTGCTACCAGAAACCCCCCGTACAAACGGGTCAACAGGGGCGTGGAAAGTCGCAACGCCAACCTGCCACCCAGCACCGTACAGGGGAACACTCCCAGCGCCAGCCAGAAGGTGATATCCCAGGCGATATGCCCCAGGCTGCTGTGCACCAGAATGGCCGGAACAGCCAACAGCGCCACCGAAGCCAGAGAACTGGCCAGAGCGCCCCGCAGATCCAGCCCCACCACCAGTTGATAAAAGGGTACCAACACCAGTCCACCGCCATTGGCCAACAACCCATTGAAGAAGCCCAACAGGACAGAACCCACCGGGATCCGCTCCAGGTGCAATTCCTTTTCCCCCTCGCCGGGAAGAAAACCTCGTAAACCGTTTAGGCCGTAGAGCCCGATCCCCAAAATAAACATTGCCGTCAGCAGCATTAGCGCCATGCCCGGCAGGAACTTCGTCGTCCATGCTCCAAGAGCCACCGCCGGGATCCCCCAAAACACTGTGTGGCCCACCACTCGCCAGTGGATCATCCCCCGTTTTTGAAAGGTGACCACCCCTCCCAAAGCGCTGAACAAGGTGAGGGGCAGGGGACTGGCCAAAGCCAAGGCAGCAGGCATGCCCAACAAGCGCAGCAATGGCGTGCCCAACGAACTACCACCCAACCCAAACAGCCCCGCGCAAAAGCCAATGCCACACCCTACCAAAAGCGTCACCCACCAACTCATCTGGATCTCCACGACAAAGCTCTGCTCTGACAGTAAAAGAGACAAATCATAAAATCAAATGTTTTTAGCTCTAAAAAAAATAGACTCTAGTTATGCTTCAGTCGTGGCCTTTCGGATCCCTGATGAGAAGATGACCTTAGAGCAATTGCGTATTTTTTTGGCGGTGGCCGAGCACCTGCATTTCACTCGAGCTGCCGCTGCCCTCCACATCACCCAGCCGGCTGTCAGCGCTGCCATTCAGGCGCTAGAGCGGAGCTACGGGATCCCCTTGTTTCACCGAATTGGCCGTCGGGTAGAGTTGACAGAAGCCGGACGTTGGCTGAAAGGACAGGCCCAAGAGATTCTCCGGCGAGTGGAACAGACAGAACAGGGCCTGAAAGAGCTGAACAACTTGCAGATGGGAGATCTCCACCTCGGCTCCAGCCTCACCATCGGCAACTACTGGCTACCCTACCGCCTCAGCCTCTACAAGCAGCGCTACCCAGGCATTCAAATCCATTGCACCTTGGCCAACACCGAAGCTATTGCTGAAGGCTTATTGCGGGGTGATTTCGACTTAGGCTTGGTGGAGGGTGCCATCCGACCGGAGGATCTGCCTCACCTGGAGCAGCACATCCTTGACTGGGATCGACTTTGCATCATCGTCGGCAGGGAACATCCTTGGTACCCCAGATCAGAAATAAGGATCCCGGAGCTGGTAGAAACCGACTGGATCATGAGAGAAGCCGGATCCGGCACCCAGCAGCATTTTGAAGCAGCCTTGGCCCGTTGGGGGATTTCGATCGAGCAGTTATCGGTGATCTTGCGGCTGCAAAGTGGCGAAATGATCAAAGCCCTAGTCAGCCAGGGATCCGCAGCCGGCGCCATCTCGGAATTGATGATCCGCAACGAAGTCCGCTTGGGAGATTTGAAGGCAGTGCCCCTAGCTGATGGATCGGATGCTCTGCAGCGTCCCTTCCTGCTGCTTAAGCACCGCCAACGCCACACTTCGCGCGCAGCCCAGGCTTTTCAACAGATGATTCAAAGCAGCTTTTTCCAGCAACACTAACTATAGCCGCTGCAGCCGTGTCTCTTGCATAACGGATGCCGGTGATTGATTCCAGCGAAACTGTAGAGAGCTTGTGAAGGCAGCAACAAGAAACGTTAAAGAGAACACAAAGTTGGCAACGGAATGTTGGCAGTGTTATCTTCAAGCGCGGTTGACCTACCGTCGCTGAGCCGGTTGACTGTTGCGCCTTTTCCCTGCCGTCCAACTGATCGACAACTGGAGCGCAAAACTCCTGCTACCCTGGTTGAATGATGGTTTCGTTGCTGGTCGAGGTAGAAGGGGATTGGATGGATGAGCAGGTGCGGGCGGGGTTCCACGCTCTCTCCGACCCGATTCGCCTGCGTGTGCTGCAACTGCTGCAGGGGCGTGAGTTGTGCGTTTGTGATCTCTGCGAGGAGCTGAAGGTGAGCCAATCCAAGCTCTCGTTTCACCTAAAAACCCTGCGGGATGCGAAATTGGTCAATGCTCGCCAGCAGGGCCGCTGGATTTACTACAGCCTCAACCCACCCGGTTTTCAGCTCCTGCAGCATTTTTTGGATAGATTGGGGCAAGCTGGCCCTGTCAAGGCCGCAGTTCCCTGTGTGGAAGACCTCTAAGGCGCGCAGGGATCCCAAAATGTCCCTAGAAAAACTGTCGGATCCCGCCCTTGTACATTCCGAAGACGGGCTTGCTGCAACACAAGAAATTACAGATGTGAATGGTGTTCCCTGCTGGCAACCCCAGGGATCCCGGCGGGTCAACTCGGAGAAAATGAGGATCCCATCTCCTAAAATCCATCAAAGTTCCCTGACACCAGCTCCCCTGTTGCTTAGTTAGGATTGATACAAGAGAGGTGGGAACAACATGATACGTGAACAGCGAGAAGAGTTGGAACGCATCCACCGAGCACACCTGTGGAATCGCCTCAAGGAGCGGGTGAAACGCGCCCAGTTGAATCCATCTCTGCTGGCTTTGCTGGCACGAGAGGCTTTTGAGTTGGGCTTCCCCCTTCCCTCTTTATCCGACCAACCCAAAGCCGATTCCCCTGCCGAGCAGCCAAAAGATGGAAGTAATCATCGCCGCATTTGGTGAGCCCACCCTCTCGTCTGGCCGAGAAAACGGGCAGCCACGATCATCGCAGAACTTCTCTCCAGGGACTCTCAGAACAGCTAGTCTAGGCAATGATTTTGAATAAAATCAGAGCCCATGATGAACACCACCGAAGCCCTTGAGATTCTCAACCTTCCGCCGGACGCAACCGAGCGGCAGATCCGGGGGCGACTGTTTCAGGAATACCAAACCCTCAGTACTGCTCTCGCAGAACTGGAGGACGAGCGACAAAGACCCTTGCTAGAGGCGCAACTGGCGCGGCTGAATGAGGCGCGGGATGTATTGCTCAGCGGGGGATCCCAGGCTGAGAAGGGGTTGTCTTGGGTTAGCCCAGAAGACTTGCCCCCTCAGGTGATCGTGCTGCTCTACCAAGCCAATGGACAAGAGGGGATCTGTACGCGCCAGGTTGGGGGTCAAGATATTGTCATTGCTTTTGAGAGCTCGTTTGCGGCAAGAAAATATGCGCAGAGGCTGGCTCAACAGGGGCTGCCCAAGCCCGTGGCAGAACGGTTTGACACGCAGGAGATCGTCGATTTTTGTCGCGGGGGAGGATATGGGTTGATGGTGGTTCCGGCCAGCGAAACCCTGGAGCCTCTACAAGAAAGTACGGAAGCTGCCCGTGATTGGCAGGGCAGGTCTTGATGCCGTTCGGCCTCGATCCACTTGCGTTAAGGGTGCCCTCGATGATGAATGTGGAACCGATCTCCGCGGACGAGTTTCGCCAGCTCATGGCCGCCGATCTGGACGCTTGCTGCGAGGCCTTTGATCTGCGGGCAGAGTACCTGCGTTTGCAGCAACAGCGGCTACGCTTCTGGGGCATGCTGGCCTTTGGTTGGGTGGCAATAGCCTTGGTCATCTTCTTGGGGATGCGGGATCCCGGCTCTTGGGTGTCCTATACCGCGGCTGCCGGGATCCTACTGCTGCTCCTGTTGGGGATCCTGAGAGCCAACTTGCGCTTGGGAAAAAGCCTGCATCGCATCCGCCAGCGTTGGCAGGAGGCCCACCTGCTCAACAGCACCCCTGAGATGATGAAGTTTGCCACCGATCTGGCCCGCAAGGTAAAAGACTACAACCACTGGGTCAACGAGCTTCGGCAATCGCTGCAGGGGGGGCAGCATTGGCGAGATTTTCGGCAACTCAGTGAGGCTGAGCAAAAGTACATCCAATCGCTGTTTTTACAAGTGCGGGCCCAACTGGTGATGGCCCTACAGGTGTGCCGAGCTTTAGTCGAGGATCCACAAGCCTCTGTGGCTCAGTATCTCAACCAAATGGTTGCCCGGGATCAGCAACTGTTGGAGCAATTTACCGCCAAAAACTTGACTGGCAACCGCTACGCAACCCTGGCTCGTGAGCTGTCCGGCCTGGAGGCAGATCTACAAGCTCAGCTCAGAACCTTGGGCTCTCGATGATACCCTGTTGGAGGTGTCCAGCAGCGTACTCATGGGCAGTAGAGGCACTCGAAAATTGTACGGCCTGTTGCTTGCCGGCGGACTGGGCTTGCTGGGATGCGGGGATCCGAATGTACCTCTGACCCAACCGCCCCCCGATGCTTTTCGGGTTAGCACCCCACGGCCACCGCGCCTGGATCTCTATCCCACCCCATCACCAACACCAACTCCTACCCCGACACCACCCCCCAGCTTGCTGGAGATCACGGCCCGTTGGTTGGGGATCCCTTGGCCGCCCCAAGAGACCAGCCTGGTGAGATTGAGCGCCCGTTTCCTGGAGATCCCCCTACCTCCCAAGCCCCGCCGCTCGGCCAGCCCCTCACCTCAGCCTTCCCCCAGTTCGGATAGAGAAGAGAGAAAGCAGCAAGGCCGCGAAACCTAGTCCGCACCCCTGGCCTCTGGAGATCTAGGCGCCCGCAGTCACCGGCTCCGTTTCTCGAACGCGCAGCTTTTCACAGGGGATGGTATCCGCCAGAATAGAGCTGGCCATCATACCCGTGTGAATCTCCAGTTTGGCTCCGGGCACCGCCTCAAACAGCAGCCGCTGGCCTGGAAAGACCACCCGCTCAAAGTACCAGTTTTCGATATTCGTGATGCGAACCACCTGAATAGAGCTGGTCGCATTGATGTAGCTACAGGTTATTCGCTCTGCTCGTTTTTTATCGGGGATTGCATCGAGTGTTTGCATTGTTCAGATCACCAGCCCACTTTGCTCAGCCTATCATCTACCCTAACACCGCCTGGGGATCACTGCGGTAGTCTGCGATACGGCGATCCCAACTGGCAGAAATCAATCCTGGAAAAAATAACTTCTGTATTTTACCTTACTGTTTCGATTTCCAAGAGGGTTCTGCAATTCGAGGAAGATTTGAATTAGGATTTTTCCCCAATATGGGACAATTTCTCATAGAAAATCTCCACAGAGTAGTAGTCAGGATTACATTTTTCCGTTCCCTTGGAGTTTGGGGATCAGGGCTCTTGGATCCTCGATCCCGTCGTCGGCTGCGGCGAGGATTGGCCGGGATCCCAGTTCAGGCCCTCCACCCGCAGCTCCAGAGCCCCCGACTGGCGCACCGGATTGTACTGCAGGCTAAAGCCATAGGTGCGGCGGTCGTAGCCCAGGCGATAGACGACATCCACCTGCTGGCCCGACTGCAAATCTACCGTTGTCTCTGCCCCTACCCGCAGCGGGCCGTACAGTTGTTGCAAAAAGCCCAAGACGAGCTGTTCCCGCGTGGTGATGCGGTCGAACAAAAACGGCGAGGCTCCGGCCAGAAAACCGTTGGAGTAGGTCACCCTCAGGTTGGTGTAGTCGAAGGTATCGGCCACGAAAGCCCCGATCACCGCATCGATACCAATGCTGCCGGCGGTATAGCTCTGGGCCCGGCCATTGGAGTAAAAAGACTGGCTGCTGCTCACGCCGGTGTTGAGCCAGATCCCTTGCTCAATAGGCAGAGCGGAAAAGCGGGGTGGGGGATCCGCCGCCGTCTTGGGAGGGCTCCAGAGGGGAAAGGAGCGATTCAAGGTTGCCCCCAGTTGCAGGCGGGAGAGCTGAATGCGGTCGGTGGTGTTGGCTAAGGCCAACTCCGGATCCGTGTCGATTTCATCCGGCTGCCCCAAGGCATCAATGTAGTCGACGGCTATGCGGTAGCTGAGATCCAAGCCGGTATTCCCTAGGCGCAGGGTGGGGGAGCGGTAGCTGGCACCGAGGCGGTTTTCCACAATTTGAAACCCCAGGCGACCGCTGAAGAAGCGTTCCCGATAGGCGTAGGTGTAGGCGACTTCTCCGCCATCGCCGGTGGTGATGCGGTGTTCGACCTGGGCTCGCAAGCGCTGAGCAAACTCCTGGAAGACGATCCCCCGCAGCTCGGCAAACAGGGAGGTTTGGGCATTCGCCTCCGGTTGCCGCCAACGCAAATCGGCCCGCAGCCCGATCCCATCCAAAAGGCCCTGCTCACTGCCCCAAAGGCGCTGCGGATACAGTTGCGGGGAGAGCACCAAGCTCACATTGGGATCCCGCAGCAGCTCGAAGTTGGGTTGCAGGATCAGGCCCCGTCGCAATTCTTCTCGGTCGAAATCGTCGTAGAAGATGCTGACCGGAGGCTGACGGTTTAATGAGTCGAAGCGCAGCCGAATGGGCAGGGGCAGAAACAAGACCTGGTCGAAAACCAATTGCCCCGCCTCGGCAATCAGCAGGCTGGAACCATCTGCCTGAAGAGTGGAGGTCACCCGTGGGCTGCGAATCTCCAACTCCGGCGGATCCAGCGGGTCGTTGGTCAGCCGCACCTGTTCTCCTTCCCAGGTGTTGGCATCGAAGCGAATGCGAACGGCACGAAAGCGCACCAACCGCTCTGGCGCCAAAGCGGCTGCCGGGGATCCACTGGCCTGCAACTGGCCAATATCCACCTGCCCGAAGGCCTCTTCCAAAAATCCCCGCTCTTGCTCAAAGTCGTACTCCAGCCGGGATCCCTGAATGCGCTGCCGATCCAGTTGAATAGAAACATTGCCCTCGGCCACAGCCCGCCGCTGTCGCAGTTCAATGCGCAGGCGATCCGCCCGCAACACAGAGCGGCCCAGCCGCATCTCCACATTGCCTTCTGCTTGGAAGACTTCCGCCCGTTGATCGAAGGTTTGCCGGTCAGAACGCAGCCGTAACGTTCGGTCGGCAACGGCGCTGAGGTCAGTCGTATCCATGGGCTGAGCGCCCCCCTTCTTCTGGGACTCCACCTGAGCCGCAGTAGGGCCGGCAACTGCCAACCCCAGCACCCCCAAGCAGAGCCAGAGCAACCGCAACCCTCTCATAATCACCCGGCGCAAAACTTCAACACAGATCCCCTACGGCTTCCCCAGCCCGCTAGCTTGTGGCCAACTGGGAAAGGTTGAGGACTCGGTTGAGCTTGCCGCTGCGGTAGCCCTCCAAATCGAGACTGACATAGAGATAGCCGAAGGATTGCAGGGCCTTGACCAGCGCTTCCAGATTGGTTTTCTGCACAAACTCCACGATCTGATCCGGAGGAAGTTCGATGCGGGCGGTGTCCTTCTCCGAGCGCACCCTGACCTGCCGCCAACCCAAGCTGCGCAAGTAGCGCTCCGCCGCTCCCACCCGACGCAGCTTCTCAGGGGTGATTGCCTCCCCGTAGGGAAAGCGAGAGCTGAGGCAGGGTTGGGCCGGTTTATCCCACCAAGACAGCCCCAGGTGGCGAGACAATTGCCGCACCTCCAGCTTGCTCATCCCCACCTCCGCCAAAGGGGAACGCACGCCGCGCTCCCGAGCTGCCTGTGTCCCCGGTCGGTAATCGGCCAGATCGTCGGCATTGAGACCATCCACCACATGGTTATATCCCTGGGCTTGGGCCAACAGGCGCAAGGTATCGTGCAAGTGGCTTTTGCAGAAGTAACACCGGTTAACGGGGTTGGCGGCGTAGCTCGGATCCTCCAGCTCGTGGGTTTCGACGATCTGATGGCGGATCCCGATTTGCCGAGCCTGCTGAATTGCCTCCTCCAAATCTTCCGGCAGCAGCGAAGGAGAAGCAGCGGTGACGGCCAGGGCCCGCTCCCCCAACTGATCCCAGGCCAACTTGGCCACCAAGCTGCTATCAACTCCCCCCGAGTAGGCCACCAAGACCCGCTCCATCTCGGCGAAGATCTGGACAAGCTGCTGGAACTTGCGCTGCAGGACGGGATCCCACTCCAGCAGGGGGTTGGCCGCTATTCCTCCCTCTCCGGGGGGGAGAGGGTCGAGACGAGAAGCGGTTGGGTCTTGGGTTGTGTTCATGAAGCCAGGAGATGCCAAACGTTTGGAGAACCAAGCAAGGGCACCGTCTCGCCACCGCCGGCAGGAGAAAAGCCGGTTGCTATCAGGGGCAGGGATCCCTCCTTTTCTATTCTTTCCTAGAGATCCCCGACTTTCCAACGCTTCTCCCCAGCATGGGATGCGGGATCCCTCAAGGAAAAGTAGACAATTGGGCAATCTATCCGTAGTCCGCTCACCCGCTGTCGCGATGGTGCTATGCCTCCGGCACCCTACCGGGAACCGCACCGCTTCGCGATACGCTGAATGAAATGGGTTGCAGTGGCCCCTTATAATTTTTTCTGGGTTCTCTGCCACAATTGACCTCACAGCTTTTTCCGGCGACACTTGCTACAGCCAATGCAGAGATATCTACTTGGTTATAGGGATCCCACCTATCTTGCAGAACTTCATGAAACTTAGAAAAAGCGGTACCCCTCTCCTAGCGCACTATGGCTTTGCAACTTGAACCCGCCAGCCCGCCAGAAGTGGCCGTTTATCAGCCCTATTACGCCGTTGCCCGCCGACAGTACCTAGCCCTCGCGGTGGGCCTCTACAAAAAAGCCAGCCTGGAAGGGCAGAGGGCCATCGAGGGAGAGGGGCCTGTCCGCTTCTTGGCCAGTTGGCACATGTCCCCGTTGCCTTCGGATCTGACGGTGGTTCAGGTCATCTTTGCTCAGGATGCAGATCTCACCTATCAGCTCTCCATCGCCAACTACGAGTTTGTGGATTATCTGATTGATGTCGTCTCTTTGGTGCAGCGCGGACAACAGCCGGATTTCTCCACCGCCTTTTACAAGAAACTGATGCGATATGAAGATTGATCTGGGTTGCTCAGCCACCATCACTCTCTACGACACCACACTGCGGGATGGGGCCCAGCGAGAGGGTCTATCGCTGTCGGTGCAAGACAAGTTACAGATTGCCAAGCTGCTGGATCGTCTGGGGATCCCGTTTATTGAAGGGGGCTGGCCAGGAGCCAATCCCAAGGATGTGCAGTTTTTCTGGCAGATGCGGGAAGAGCCCCTAGAGCAAGCCGAGCTGGTGGCTTTTTGTTCTACCCGCAAGCCGGGGCGGCGGGCGGCAGACGATCCCATGCTGCAGGCCATTTTGGCGGCGGGCACCCGCTATATAACCGTCTTCGGCAAGTCTTGGGATCTCCACGTCACCGAGGGCCTGGGCACCACGCTGCAGGAAAACCTGGCCATGATCCGCGACACCATTGCCTATCTGCGATCCCAGGGGCGGCGGGTCATCTACGATGCCGAGCACTGGTTCGACGCCTACCGCCACAACCCCGACTATGCCCTGCAAACCCTAGCGGCAGCGGCGGCGGCGGGGGCGGAGTGGCTGGTTCTCTGCGATACCAACGGCGGATCCCTGCCCCACGAGATTGCGGCGATCACGGCAGCTGTCTTGGCAGAATCCCATCACCTGCAGCACTTGCCCCTAGGGATCCACACCCACAACGACTCCGGCACTGCTGTGGCCAATGCCCTGGCGGCGGTGCAGGCAGGGGCGCGCATGGTGCAGGGCACCATCAACGGCTATGGGGAACGCTGCGGCAATGCCGACCTGTGCAGTGTCATCCCCAACTTGCAACTGAAGCTGGGCTATCGCTGTCTGCCGCAAGAGAAGCTGAAGCACCTGACGGAGATCTCCCGCTCCATCAGCGAGGTGGTCAATTTGGCCCCGGATGACCATGCGCCGTTTGTGGGCCTATCGGCCTTTGCCCACAAGGGTGGGATCCACGTCAGCGCCGTTCAGAAAAACCCTCTCACCTACGAGCACATCGCCCCCGAGCAAGTGGGCAACTGTCGCCGCATTGTGGTCTCAGAACAGGCGGGGCTGAGCAACATTCTCCACAAAATGGCCGGATTCGGGATCCGGCTGGAGAAGTCGGATCCGCAGGTGCGCTTGATTTTGGAGCGGCTGAAAACCCTGGAGCTGCAGGGCTATCAGTTTGAGGCTGCTGAGGCCAGCTTTGAGCTGTTGGTGCGGGGCTTGCTGGGACAACGCTCCCATCCTTTTGAGGTGCTCAGCTTCAACGTGACGACCACCACCCGCTCCGATTGGAACAGCAAAGACTGGGATCCCAGTGGCGAAGCAACGGATGTGCAATCTTTGGCGGCGGTGAAGATAGCGGTGCAGGGGCAAACTCGGGTGACGGCGGCGGAAGGCAATGGGCCGGTGGCCGCTCTGGATGGGGCGTTGCGCAAGGCGCTGCTGGAGTTCTATCCCCAACTGGAGGCGATTCACCTGTCTGATTACAAGGTGCGCATTTTGGATGGGCGAGCCGGCACCTCGGCCAAAACGCGCGTGCTGGTGGAGTTTAGCGACGGTCACCGCCGTTGGACAACGGTGGGGGTTTCCACCAACATCATCGAGGCCTCCTGTCGGGCTTTGGTGGAGGGCTTTGAGTATAGCCTGCTGCCGCCCAGCTCTCCTTTGCCGGCTGCGGCAGAGCACCGTTCTTCTCCGCTGGCTGCAAAAACGGCCTCCCCTTGAAGAAAAACCTTCAACTGGCTTTACCCTGGCAGCGCCCCTCTACCCCAGCAAGCTAAACCGTAACCACGACAGCTATGCGAATCATCGGCCTGACAGGCGGAGTGGGCACGGGTAAATCCACGGTGGCCCGCATCTTGGAGCAGCACGGGATCCCGGTAGCCGATGCAGATCAAATGGCCCGCCAGGCCTTGGCGGTGGGATCCCCCATTCGCGAGCGGGTACTGGAACGCTATGGAAAGGCCATCCAAACGCCCTCTGGAGATCTGGATCGCCGGCGGTTGGGCCAGATCGTGTTTGCCGATGCTGCCGAGCGGGCTTGGCTAGAGGCCCAAATCCACCCTTTCGTTAGAGCTCAACTGCAAGATTTTCTGTTCGGGTTAGCGGAGCAGAGCTCTGAGGCGCATGGCGTGTTGCTTGAGGAAGGGCCTGGTTCCCAAAAGAACAGCGGGCCAGGGTTTTCCTCTGCCCAGGGATCTCAAACCGTTTGTCTGATGATCCCGTTGCTGTTTGAAGCCCACATGGAAAATTGGGCCAGCGAGATTTGGGTGGTGACTTGCACCCCAGAGCAGCAGCGGCAACGCCTTGCCCGCCGGGATCTTCTTACACCGGCAGAAATCGAAGCTCGCATCGCCAGCCAGTGGCCTTTGGCGGAAAAAGTGCGCCGTGCCGATGTGGTGCTGGACAACTCCGGATCCCTGGCTGAGCTGGAAGCCCAGGTGAAGCAAGCTTTGGCGTCGGCGGGCCAGAGGCCATTTGCCTCACCCCCGCGGGCCGGATACAGTGACGGGTAGGGTCTGGTGGGACGGATCCCTTGGTATCCATGTACGGATGGGTTGAGGGAGAAACGATGCAGGAAGCAGGTTGCATCGGCAAGACGGAGTTTGCCCAAGCTCTGGCTGCGCGGGAGCAGGAAATCCAGCTTTTGCGAGAGCGCAATCGCATCTTGCAGGGCCAGATAGACCTTCTGGAGCTGCGCCAAGAAAAGCAACACCGGCAAATTCGCAGCTATGAGGCGGAGATTGAGCAGCTTTACCAAGAGAAGCAGTTGCTGGAGCAGATGATCCAGGAGTTGCCGGAGCTCTACCGGCGCAAGCTGCAGGCCCGCCTTCAGCCCATTCGCGAGCGCATCGCCGCCATCCAGGCCGAGAATCGCCAGCTTAGGAAGGAGTTGTACCAGCTCAGCTACCGCGTGCAGCACATGGATCAGCTTGACTCGCCCGGCTGGAGAGTGCAACTGCCCCAGCTTCCCTCTCTGCGTCGCCGGGATCCCAAGTCCCCTGGCCCGCCGCCGGTCACGTTAGCAGAGGGGAGCACAAAAGCTCTGCCCGCCCAGCCCCACTCTTGATGGGCAAAGAGGGATCCCGCCATCGAGAAGCCAGAATAGGAGAGCCCCGGTGGGATCGCGTCAGCAGAGCAGAGCTCTTGCGCGGTTCCGGTTGGGGCGCTGCTTGCTTGGAGATCCCGGAAATGGCCACCGCTGGCAACTATGAACCCCTGCATTTAAAATACCGCCCGCAGCGCTTTGCCGATGTGGTCGGCCAAGGAGCGGTGGTGCAAACGCTGGCCAATGCCATCCGGCTGGGGCGGGTGGCGCCTGCCTATTTGTTCTGCGGGCCGAGGGGCACGGGAAAAACCTCCAGCGCCCGCATCTTGGCCAAGTCCTTGAATTGTGAACAGGGGCCGACGCCGGATCCCTGCCAGGCGTGCAGCCAATGCCGCGCCATCACTGCGGGAGCCTCCCTGGATGTTCTCGAGATTGACGCGGCCAGCAACACCGGCGTAGACAACATCCGCGAGCTGATCGAGCGGGCCCAGTTTGCCCCGGTGAACAGCCGCTACAAAGTCTATGTCATCGACGAGTGCCACATGCTCAGCAATGCGGCCTTCAACGCCTTGCTGAAAACTCTTGAAGAGCCGCCCCCCCGCGTGGTATTTGTCCTGGCCACCACTGACCCGCAGCGGGTTTTGCCCACCATTGTTTCCCGCTGTCAGCGGTTTGACTTCCGCCGCATCCCCCTCGACGACATGGTGGCCCACCTGGGCAAGATCGCCGCCCAAGAAGGGATCCCTATCACGCCGGAGGCGCTGCAACTGGTGGCCCAACTTTCCCAAGGGGGCCTGAGGGACGCCGAACGCCTGCTGGATCAGCTCAGCCTCTTGGAAGGATCCATCACCCCTGAAGCCGTTTGGGACTTGGTGGGAGGGATCCCGGAACAGCAGCTTTTGGCTCTGATGGATGCGCTGCTGGCTCAGGATGTGCAGGCGGTGCTCAGCCAAACTCGGCAATTGTTGGAGCGGGGCAAAGAGCCCTTAGCCCTGTTGCAGAACTTGGTGGCCCTTTACCGGGATCTGCTGCTGGTCAAGACAGCCCCCCAGCAACGGGAGTTGGTGGCTGTAACGGACTCCACCTGGGCAGCCCTGCAGCAACGGGCCCCTCGCTACTCGGTGGAGATACTGCTGGCAGCCCAGAGCCATCTGCGCCAGTGTGAGCCGCAAATTCGTCAAAGCGGACAGCCCCAACTGTGGTTGGAAATTGCCCTAGTGGATCTGCTGGGCCAGCTGCGCCCAAGCATGGTGGCTGAGGATTCAGCGGAACGGAGTCCTTTCCCAGCCCTTGACCTATCTCCTGCACCCCAGAGAACTCCCCCGGACGGGACAGCCCCTCCGGCCCCTGCTGCGACCATCAGCCCATCAAGCCCATCAACTGTTGGTGAGATAGATGAATTAACTGTTGGGCCTTCAGCCTCCCCTGCTGTTGCGTCGAGCCAGAAGGCAGATCGCGCTACTCGGACGGAGTCCTCGGAGCAGCCCAGAGAACCGGCAAGGGACGCCGCCACAGTCAAGCTGCTGCGCCCCCACTGGGACGAGTTCCTCAAGCGCCTCTCTCCCCTCACCAAGGCTCTGATGGGATCCGGCCACCTGCACCAAGAGACTCCTGAAGCAATTACCCTCGCCTTTCCCAGCAAGGGTCTGGTGGAAAAAGTGCGCAGCAAAGAAGCCGAACTGCGGTCGGTGCTCCACAACCTGCTGCAGCGCCCTGTGCAGCTCAACTTGATTGTGCAGCGCTCCAGCGGGCCGCATGTTTCCATTCGCGTCAGCGGTGCGGAGTCCTCGGCACTGCTCAGCCGAGAAACAGACCTGCCCCCCGCCCCCGTGGCCCCGGATCCTGTCACCACGCCGGGGTTGCAGAGCGATAGCACCAACAGTCGTGCTTCCTCAAGGGAGCCCAGAGCAGAACCGCAGAGCCACGGCCTTGCCCAGCGACAGCAACATTCCCCTCCTGACTCCAGCCCACCTTCGCCAGAACCTGAGCGGGACAATCCTATGGGTGGCCCCAAGGTGGCCGGCTTGGCAACCCAAGGACTTTTTCCTGCCGGTGCGAACAAAGTGCTCCGCACCGCTGTCGCGACCGATTCTCCAAGTCGTGCAGAGCGCCGCGACACCCTGCACGGTGGGCAGTCCTTCGAGCTAACCCAGGAGCTGGCGGAGATTGCCCGCCGTTTTGCCGACCACTTCAACGGCAGCTTGGTGGATTTGGAAGGGGTGTTGGGGTCTGACGTGACGGGATCCACGGAAGAGCTCTCCTCAATAGAGGCTATAGAAGCCGAGGGATCCCCTGACCTGCTCTCCGGTGAGACCTACGGCTCGCCAACAGGAGCAGAGCCGTCCGCGTCAGCGGGGCGGAGTCCTCATCCCGTAGACTTTCCCAATGCAGTAAGGAATCCGTCCTACCGGCGTGAGCAGTCTTCTCAGCTTGCCGTTCGCCTCAGCGGGACGGAGTCCTTGGAGGAGGAGGTGCCTTTTTAAGCGCTATCTAGCGCTATCTTAAGTTTGATAAAGCCAGCCTCATCTTGCCGACGATGACCTTCCCCATCTCTCCCTTAATTCGCTGCGCTGTGCAGGCTCTGTACTGGGGACTGGTTCTGCCCCTACCCATCCTGCTGGCTCGGCAACAGGCAACACCTCTTGAGCTGGGATCCCTTTGGATTGCTCTGCTGCTGGGATGGGGGGTAGTCCTGGGATCCCTGAGCCAGCAGATTCAGTTGGACGAAGAGGGCATGCAGGCCACCTACCCCAGTTGGGTGCCGCCTTTTGTGCGGCAGGAGTGGCAGATCCGGTGGGCCGATATCGAGCGCATTGAGCCCCGCTCCACCAGCCAGGGTGGTATGGTGTATTACTTGGTCAGCCGAGGGGGGGATCGCGTACTTTTGCCGATGCGGGTGACCAGGTTCAAGCAGCTGTTGGCTGAGATTCGACGGCACGCTCAACTGGAGATTGGCGGGCTGCGCCCCTACGTTCAGCCTTGGATGTACGGGCTCCTAGGATGTTTTGCTCTGCTTCTGTTGCTCTGGGATGGGATGGTCGCCATCTGGGTCTGGGCAAGTCCGGTGGGAACCTAGCGCAACCACAGACGGTTCCGGGTCTAGCCATCCCGACAGGGATCCCAGCTCCAGCGGGCGGTTGCAGTCCAGATCCCGCCCACGCCCTTCTGCGCAAGCGTTGCGGAGCAGCAGGATGGAAATTTGGAGCAGGTTGGAAATGAGCTGATACATTTACGCTGAACACTGCTGAACATCACTGTTCAACTATGCAGCGATA
>NZ_JANSIH010000233.1:0-709 GCF_047462075.1 Synechococcus sp. R55.2 | reverse complement strand
ATACCGAAGAGCTAGGGTCAGTCTACGAGAGCCTACTCGACTATCACCCGGTCATTGAGCCAGGGGGCAGTTTTGCATTGTCGTTCGGCTCGGAACGCAAGACGACCGGTTCGTACTACACACCACCGCAACTGGTGCAAGAGCTGGTCACGAGTACCCTCAAGCCGGTGTTAGCAGACAGGCTACAATCTGCCCGTACCCGTGAAGCCAAAATCGCCGCCCTCCTCAATCTCAAAGTGCTCGACCCGGCGTGCGGCTCCGGGCATTTTCTGCTGGCCGCTGCCCGTTACCTTGGCCGCGAACTGGCCCGTCTCCGTTCCCAGGAGGACGAACCTTCCCCCGATGCCGTGCGCCAAAGCGTGCGCGAGGTGATCGCCCACTGCATCTACGGAGTTGACAAGAACCCGCTGGCAGTGGAGCTAGCCCGTGTTGCACTGTGGATCGAGTCGCACGATGTAGAAAAACCACTCACCTTCCTCGACCACCGCATCAAATGCGGAGACTCGCTGGTCGGCGTCCTCAACCTCGATGTGCTCAAAACTGGCATCCCAGACGACACCTTCGCTCCATTGAGCACAGACGATAAAGAGATCGCCAATAGTCTAAAAAAGCGGAATCGCAGCGAGTGCCGCAGTCTCGCGAGTGGGCAAATGCGACTCCCATTCGCGCCTGCGCAAGTGGTAGCGGCCCTCGGCAGCAAGCACCACGA
>NZ_JANSIH010000232.1:0-5250 GCF_047462075.1 Synechococcus sp. R55.2 | reverse complement strand
GGGGGGGGGGGTGCCGGGCGCCGCGGGGGGGCGCTGCGCCCGGGCCGGGGGGGGGGGGGGAAAGAACGGCGGCTGCGGGCTGGCACCCAAGGGATCCCGGGCATTGTCGGCTTGGGAGTGGCGGCAGCTTTGGCGGCCCAAGAGCTATCTCAAGAAACGGCCCGCCTGCGGCAATTGCAACGGCATTTGGCCCAGTTGCTAGCGGAGGTGCCCGGTTTGCGGCTGACCGGCCCCGTCCGTTTGGAGCAGCGCCTGCCCCACCACCTCAGCTACTGCGCCGCAGGGGGGATCCCCGGGAATGTGCTGGTCAGGGCTCTGAGCCGCCAGGGGATCGCCATTAGCGCCGGCTCCGCCTGCAGCAGCGGCCAACTGATCCCCAGCCGCATCCTCTTGGCCATGGGCTATTCGGAAGCCGAGGCACTGGGATCCATTCGCCTTAGCCTTGGCAAAGCCACCACCTACGCTGCGGTTGAGTATGTAGCCCGATGTCTGCAGGCAGTAATTGCCTCGACCTCCGAATCCGGATCCCTGGAGGATGGGGCAACTCAATCCCCGTTGTCGGTTCCTGTCGCGTAGCCGGATCGAAGGTTGGGCAGGCTGGGTTAAGGTGATAGAGAGTTAAAGGGCTGGTCGCTATGGCTGAGATGAGTCCGTATCAGGTGTTGGGAATTAGCGAAGAAGCCTCCTTTGAAGAAATTCAATCGGCGCGGGCTAGGCTCCTGGCCAGCTTGGGCGCCGATGAACAGCAGCAAGAGCGGGTGGAGCAAGCCTACGATGCCATCCTGATGCAGCGCCTGCGCCTGCGCAAAGAGGGCAAAATCGCCGTTCCCGACCGCATTCGCTACGCCGAACAACGGGCTGCCCATCCTGAGCCGGAGCTGAGTTTGCCCCGCCCTGCTGCCCAAAATCCGCCTTGGGTCAGCCGCTGGCTGGATACCCCCTCTACCGCCGATGCCCTCTGGCCTGCGGCGCTGCTGGGTGGGCTGGGGGGTTGGGTTATCCTGGCTCCCGATGAGTACCCCTCGCTGCAACTGGCCTTGGGGCTGATGGCTTGTATCTATTTCCTGTACCGCAAAGAGCGCCGCTTCATTCGCGCTTTTCTCTTGGCTCTGGCGGCCTTGAGCCTGGGGCTGATGTTGGCCTACGGCATTGCCCTTCCCCTCACCGGTGGCGATGCTCCTGGCGCGCTGTTGGTGGGGATCACGTTTGCGGTGATGTGGTTGGTGACCAGCTTTTTGCGCTAGCTGCCGGTTTGCGACAGATATTCAACCTGGAACCTCACCTGCCAAACCGCCGCTGCCGCGACTGATAGCTAAGCAAGGCTTGGTGAAAAGCGGCTCGGTCAAAATCCGGCCAGAGAATGGGGGTGAAATACTGCTCGGTGTAGGCCATCTGCCAGAGCAGGAAGTTGCTGATGCGCATCTCGCCACTGGTGCGGATCAGCAGGTCAGGATCGGAGAGGCCGGTGGTGTAGAGAAATTGGGAAAAGAGGGCCTCGTCAATCTGATCCGGCTGCAGCAGCCCCTGCTGCACCAAGGTGGCAATGGAGCGGCAGGCCTGCAGGATCTCCTGTCTTCCCCCGTAGTTGAGGGCCACCGTCAGGCAAATGCCCTTGTTGTGCTGGGTGCATTCCACCGCATGCACGATGGTTTCCTGCAGAGAGTGAGGCAGAGCCGACAACTGGCCGGCAAACTGGATGCGCACCCCCTGCTGCACCATTTCCCCCAACTCCCGCCACAGCACCTGTTCGAACAACGTCATGAGGAAATCCACTTCCTCGCGGGCACGGCCCCAGTTCTCGGTGGAGAAGGCATAGGCGGTAAGGGCCGGGATCCCCCAATCATTGCAACAGCGCAGCAGCTCCTTCAGGGCCGATACCCCTCGCTGATGCCCAACGCTGCGGGGTAAACCCCGTTTTTGCGCCCAACGCCCGTTGCCATCCATCACCACCGCCACATGGCGGGGCAACAACTGGGGATCCAGGTCGGCAGGCAAGTGCAGAAGATGGGCAGGAGAAAGGGTCATGGGGATCAGTCTTTCGGGAGGGTTTTCTCAGGTTTGCGAAAGAGTTTAGTTAGATCGGAGAGGGATCCCCACCAGCGCAGCGGCCCATTGCGAAACCAGGGGTAGGCCCACAATCCCCGTAGCGGAGCATCTCGTTTTTTGGCATCGCGGGGATTGCGCAACCGCTGTACCAGCAGCTCGTGTAACTTGGCACTGGTCAGAGGTCGCTCGATGCGCCCACCCTCCGCCAGCGAGATGCAGCCCGTTTCTTCTGAGACCACAATACACAAGCAATTGGTCTGTTCTGTGATCCCCATCGCAGCACGGTGCCGTGTGCCCAGTTGCCGAGAGGCGGCCCGCTCCGAAACCGGTAGGATTACCCCCGCTGCGCGAATGCGATCCCGATGGATGACCACAGCCCCATCATGCAACAAAGTTGAAGTCTGGAAAATGGTCTGCAGGATCTCCCGCGACACCCGCGCCTGCAGAGGTACCCCTTTGTCGGTAAAGACCCGCGAGTCAATCGGCTGCTCTGGCTCGATGACAATCAGCGCTCCTGTGCGGTTTTGGGAAAGTTCTCGCACCGCTTGCACCAGTTCTTCCACCAAATCTTCCTCAGGATCCTCCTCGTCGTCGCCTGCGTTGCTTGGCCACTCCATGCGGATAGCTCTTGCCAGTTGCTCCAGCAGCCGGCGAAACTCCGGTTGAAAGAGCACGCCCATGGCTACGGCTGCGCCCAGGAGCAGGCGATCCAAGATCAGGTGAACCAAGGGCAGAGAGGCTGTGGCCAGGTACAGCACCAACAGCACTATAAATCCCCGCACCAGCACCCCAGCACGACTCTCGCGGGTGTAATAGAGAGCCAAGGCCAACAGAAAGACGGCCAGAGCCCAGTCCAAGAGGCTGAGAAAGTTAAACTGCTGTAGCCAAGCCCATAAGGCCGCCAGCATGGCGAAAAACCCCGTTCACGCTCCCCTCATTGCGGACCTTCTGCCTGGTGCCGTTCTGCACCTCAGAACCCCTGTTGGACTGCGGCCCCCAGACCAGCCTACCACTCACCTCCTGGCTGTCTTCCAGTCTTTCTCGCATGAGGTGCGTTGGCTGCGGTCGGCGCTGCCAGGAAAGGCTGTGCCTCTACTGACCAGATGGGTATGGGCAAACTTCCCCTTCAACGCAGCAACCGCTCCGGCAGAACATCCTGACGGATTAGGTCGGCATAAGTTTCTCGCCGCACAATCAACTGGGCCTCTCCCTCGTTGACCAGCACCGCGGCTGGCCGAGGGAAGCGATTGTAATTGGAAGCCATGCTGTAGTTGTAGGCCCCCGTCGCCAAAACCACCAACACTTCTCCTGCCATTGGAGCGGGCAGAAGCACATCCTTCAACAGCACATCCCCCGACTCGCAGTGTTTGCCGGCCACCGTTACCCGCTGCGTGGCCTCTGCCTCTGGTCGGTTGGCCAGAAGGGCGGTATAGCGGGCTTGATAGGTGATCGGGCGGGGGTTGTCGGACATACCACCGTCGATGGTGATGTAGGTGCGTCCTTGGGGCAGGTCATCGCTGGGAGGGATCCGCTTTTGCCCTCCCAGGGTGTAGGCGGTCACGGCAGCCGGCCCAATCACAGATCGTCCAGGCTCGCAGAGCACCTTGGGCAAAGGGATCCCAGCCTGGGCAAAGGCTTGTTGCACCGCCGTCGCCACAGTTTCCACCCACTCCGGGATGGAGGGGGGATCATCGGATTCGACATAGCGGATCCCCAGGCCCCCACCCACATTGAGCTCTTGTAGGGGCAGCCCTCTGTCCAGCCCTTGCCGCCAGATCTGGGCCAGCACCCCCGCCAGGTCTCGGTGGCCCTGCAGATCAAAAATCTGCGACCCAATGTGGGCGTGGAGCCCGACGCACTGCAACTGAGGATGGGCGGCCAAAAAATCCAGCACTTCCGGCAATTGCCATCGCCCGATGCCGAATTTGCTGTCGGTTTGCCCGGTACGAATGTACTCGTGGGTGTGGACGTCGATACCGGGGTTAACCCGCAGGAGCAGCCGCGCTGGCCGTTCGGGTGTGGCCAGGGCCGAGACCTGCTGCAGCTCGTACAGGCTATCCGCCACCACAGTACAGCCTGTCTCCAGGGCTAAGTTCAGCTCCTCAAGAGACTTGGCGTTGCCGTGCAGATAGAGATCTTCACCTTTGGCCCCCGCCTGCAGGGCTGTGTACAGCTCCCCGCCGGAAGCCACATCCAACCCCAGCCCTTCTTGCAGAGCCAGAGCACAAATGGCCAGGCAGTTCCAGGCTTTCGTGGCGTACAAAACCCGGGATCCCCCGGCGTAGCAGCGGGCCCAGGTGTCACGGTAAAGCTGGCAGGCGCGGCGCAGCGTCCATTCGTCCAGGATGTAGAGAGGGGATCCAAACTGGCGCACCAGCTCCACCACGTCGCACCCCCCAATTTCCAAGTGCCCCCGGCTGTTGATACGGCTGGTCAAGGGGCGCAAAGACTGGTTGGGGGAAAGGGTCTGCTCTGGATGGGTGGGAGTGCCGAGGGTCGAAATCATGGTCAGGAGTCAGAAAACTGTCTTAAACGATATCAAGTATATGGGAGCGGTAAGTGCCTCTTTCGTGGAGGTATTGCCGGTTGTGATGCGCAACTCTTTTCCAGAGACTTCTCGGATTTCTGTGGGTGGATTAGTTTCCTTTCGGTCGTTGTAGCTTAGCAGGAAGCTGAACTGCGGCCCTAAGAAGGCGCTAAACTGCACGACGGAGTTGGGGTCGCTATTGAAGCGCAGGAGGAGGGGGAGCTTGAGGTAATTCAGGGTGGCCTTTGCCGTGTAGGAAATTCCTGATTTTGTGCCCTTGTACTTTTGACCCTGACTGGAGTAGAGCACATCCAAGCCTACTCCTAAGTAGTCGGTGAAGTTGTACGAAGCACTCACGCCGCCGGCAAAACCCCAGGTGCTCTCATAATCCAACTCGGGACCAGCATCCGAGTCATCCTGATTGAGGAGCCAGGTGCTTTGGGGAAGGAGTACAGCGCCGATGCGAATGGCACCTTCTTGTGTCCATATGCTCCCTATGAGGAGCACGCCAAAAACGAATTTCCAAGTTTTCATACCGCCACAAAGGTACAACACAATCTTCATTCGCCAGACTCTGCGCTGGGCGGTGGTAGCCCACTCGTGGCATGATTTTAGCCTAAGGTTGGTTTGTATGTTTCGGAGAGCCGCTGCCCTGTTTATTGAGGGGCGAAAGTCGG
>NZ_JANSIH010000231.1:0-709 GCF_047462075.1 Synechococcus sp. R55.2 | reverse complement strand
GCCTACCCCATTCGCAAGCGCACCTGCCACATCACCATCGCCGTCCGGCCCATAGAGGAAGCTGAAGCGGCGACAGCCTCTTAACCTCCTGTATTTCTAGCCCTTTACCCTTCAACCGACACCACCATGGGACAGAAGATCCACCCCACCGGTTTCCGCCTCGGCGTGATTAAGGAGCATCGCAGCCGCTGGTTTGCCGATCCAGCCCGCTACCCAGCCTTGTTACAGGAGGACGACCAGATTCGCACCTACCTGACCAAGCAACTGAGCAGTGCTGGTTTGGCCGATATCCAAATCGAGCGCAAAGCGGATCAAATTGACCTGGAGATCCGGGCTGCTCGCCCTGGGGTAGTTGTGGGTCGGGGCGGATCCAGCCTAGAGACTTTGCGCCAAGGTCTACAGAAAGAGCTGTCCGCGCTAGCGGGACAAAGCCCTGGTTCACGAGGTGGTGGCGAGCGAACCATTCGCATCAATGTAGTAGAGGTCACCCGTGCCGATGCCGAGGCGACCTTGTTGGCGGAAAACATTGCCCAACAGTTGGAACGGCGGATTGCCTTTCGCCGCATCGTGCGCCAGGTGATCCAACGGGCCCAGCGGGCAGGTGTACAAGGGATCAAAATCCAAATTGCCGGGCGTCTGAACGGGGCCGAGATTGCCCGCACCGAATGGACGCGGGAGGGGCGGATCCCTTTGCACACCTTGCGGGCCG
>NZ_JANSIH010000230.1:0-711 GCF_047462075.1 Synechococcus sp. R55.2 | reverse complement strand
GTTGAACTCATTACAGCCTCCAATCCGAGCAGCCGCCTGCAGGGGCACATCTGGCTGAGCTTGCAGCCCGCAGCGCAGCCGCCGCACATACGGATCCTGAGGATCCAACTCCCGCAAGAACTCAGTGCGGGCATTGGAGGGGAATTGGAAGCGAGCCGACACCGCGCTGGGACGACGGGCAATTTGCAGGCCCACATCGTAGCCGAAGCGGCGATTGGGCGGGAAGTAGTAGTCGTAGCCGCGCGTGAGGGCCGAGCCCGTAACCAAGTTGGGCGGCTCAAAGCTCTGCTGCAGGAAGGGGCCGGTGGCATAGGTGCTGTAGTTGAGCTGGATCATCGAGCCGCTGAAGAAGAGGTTGGTATTTCTCCACAGCTCGTTGAGGCGCAGGAAGTTGTGCATGCCGCCGGCAGTTTGGTCTAGCCGCGAGGGCAGGGTGCCGCTGATGGCAATGGCATTCACCCGCGTTTCCCTGGCCGGCTGCAGCTGCCGGTTTTGGCTGCCATCGTCGTTGCGGCGGCGCTGGTTCACATCGGTTGAAGCCAGCTCTTGGAAGCGGGGAATGGGAATGGGTCGACGGGTCACCTCATCTAGGATCACCCCCAGCACCGGGTTTTCGCCGGCAAAGCCAGTGGGAGTCTTGTTCAGGTCCAGGGTGAACGGCTCCACATCCACCCAGACCAGGCCATCGCCATCGCCGCCGTTACGGTCGAT
>NZ_JANSIH010000229.1:0-711 GCF_047462075.1 Synechococcus sp. R55.2 | reverse complement strand
CAGCGAGGCGGTTGCGGTAAGCCAAGGCATCGCCGGAGCCACCAGACAAGCCCACTCCGCCGCCGACGAAAAAGCTGCCCATGGCCCCGCCCATCGCGCCCAGTAGGCCGCCGATCAGGTGGTTGCCTATAGGTCCCGCCCAGGCAAAGGTATCCAAACCACTCAAAACGCTGAACCCCACCCCGGCCAAAAAGCCAAAGGGCACCAACCAAATGGCCAGGCGCCGCATCTGACGGCGGGCCGCTTGGGCCGGGTCAATCAGCCCAAACTCGTCGGCACTCTTGTAGCCCCGCCCCAGCAGATGCAATCGCTCCAGGGAAAAGCCGGCTTGTTCCAGGGCGCTGTAGGCCGCCTCAGCGGCTATGCGATCCGGCAGTACCGCGATTAAATAGCTCATGGACCCGGGGATCCAATCCGTTCCACATCTTATTGTCTGCCAAGTTTGAGCGAGGATCCCTGTGACCCAGTCTGGCTCCACTAGCGCTCCATCTACTAGCCTCTACCAGCGCTTTTACGAAGTGGTGCGGCGGATCCCGCCGGGCCGAGTGGCCACCTATGGGCAGGTGGCGCGGGTTGCCGGTTACCCCGGCTATGCTCGCCAGGTGGGCTATGCTTTGTTTCGCCTGCAAGGCCAAAACACCGACATCCCTTGGCACCGGGTGATCAACGCCCAGGGCTGCATTTCCTACTCCCCTTTTCGCCTGGGCTACG
>NZ_JANSIH010000228.1:0-712 GCF_047462075.1 Synechococcus sp. R55.2 | reverse complement strand
CTCTCTCCAGCGGTCGCTCCCTGTTCATATGCCCACGGCACCCTGACGGGAAAGGACTCCGTCCCGCTACCGCGTTCGCGTTAGCGTCGCGTAGCGACAACGGCGCTTCTTGACAAGGGGGCACCGCCTAGAAGTTAGCACGGGATAACTGACGGGATAACTGTTGGATGATTCTCCAACGGCAGGACTGTCCTCTGGCTGGGAACCTTCCTTTAGGCGACTTGGGGTACGGGCTCAGGGTTGGGCAGCAGGCCAGCTAGGCGCGGGGAAAAACGCAGTGCTGCCTGCACAAAGGCTTGAAACAGACGGAAGTGCTCGGCTTCTTCAAAGGTGAACTCGGGGTGCCACTGCACGGCAACAGCCCAGGGGTGGGTTTCGTGTTCAATGGCCTCGATCAGCTCATCTCGAGAACGGGCAGCCAAACGCCAACCTGAGGGCACATCGCGGATGGCCTGATGGTGCCAAGAGACCACAGAGATTTCTTCTGCGCCGACGATTTGGTGTAGCCGTGTGGAGCGGATCAGGCTGACATTGTGGCGAATGGGCTTGCGATCAGCGGGGTTGAAGTGATCCAGCTCGTCGTACACATCAGGCACATGGGGGATCAGCTTGCCGCCACTGACCACATTTAACAATTGCATCCCCCGGCAAATGCCTAAAACAGGGATCCCCTGGGCCAGCACGGCCTGAGCCAAGGCCACCTCAAATCGAT
>NZ_JANSIH010000227.1:23100-26148 GCF_047462075.1 Synechococcus sp. R55.2 | reverse complement strand
TGGCGGTGCATCACCACCGACTCCACCAAGCCGATGGCCAGAAAATTGGTCAGCAGAGCCGAGCGGCCATAGCTCAAAAAAGGCAAAGGCAAACCGGTAATGGGGGCCAGGCCGATGGTCATGCCGATGTTGACTACTGCCTGAAACAGGATCATTGCCAGCACCCCAATGGTGATCAGGGATCCAAAATTGTCCTTGGCCCCTTGGGCAATCCAGATCAGCCGCGCACACAGGATCCAGAACAGGATCAGCACCGTCAGGGTGCCCACAAAGCCCATCTCTTCCCCAATGGCGGAGAAAATGAAATCCGTGTGCTGTTCGGGGATAAAGTCCAGTTGGGTTTGGGTGCCCTGCTGGATGCCCTGTCCCCAGAGGCCACCGGCCCCGATGGCAATGCGGGATTGAATGAGGTGATAGCCGGATCCCCAAGGCTCTTGCATGGGATCGATGAAAATCTCCAGCCGCCGCCGCTGATAGGGCTTGAGAAGGTGCCAGGCTAGCTGCCCCAACTGCCCCGAGAGCAGGTTGATCACCCCAAAAGTTACGGCCCCCGTCCACCGCCAGGGGAGACGCCAAGCGGCCAACCCCGCCATTCCCAGACACCAGAGCAGCCAAATCCAAAGCATCCAGCTCTGCTCTGGGCGAGTGTGTAAGCCATAGAGAATGGCTCCCACCCCCGGCGACAAAAGCAAGAGGATCCAACTGCCCTTGGCTCCGGCCCAGTAGAGCATGACCAGGACAATCACCACAAACACCAGGGCAGTGCCCAGGTTGGGCTGCAGGAAAATCAAGATCCAGGGGGGAGCGACGACGGCAACGGCCACCCAAATCTGGCTGAAGTATTTGATCGGCCAGTGGTGCAGGAGAGCGGCCAGGGTGATGATTACCCCCAGCTTGGCAAACTCAGAAGGCTGCACCTGAAAGCCGGCGATGGAGAGCCAGCGCTCCGCTCCTCCGCCTGCTGTGCCGAAAAAGAGCACTGCAATTAAACTCGCCAAGGTCAAGAAGTAGGTGAACCAGTGCCAGCGCAACAGCCGCTCATATGGAATCCGGGCCACCACTCCCAAAAACGCCAGGCTGATCCCGGCCATGATCAACTGCTGTACCCAGTAGTGGCTGATGGGCCGCTCCCAGACCGCACTGCGGATAGCAACAATACCGATGCCCGTCAAGGCCAGCACTGTGGCCAGCAAAATGCCATCGAACTCCCGCCAAGGAGCCAAGATCTGCCGCAGGAGCTTTTTCCACCCAGGCTGAGAAGATACCTTTGGGTCAGCGTTGCCCAGCAATAGACCCGATCCTCCAAAGCAAGGCCAGCCTCAGTTTGACATACCCCCTGCCCTACCGACTTGTTTTCTCATCACTCGCGTTGAGTGTCGATTCCTCGTCGATCCATTTTCTGGCGTGTTCGCCTCCTCTGATAGGGCCTCAGTAGTGCTCCGCACCGCTGTCGCGAACAGGTCAGCCCTCCTCAAGTTGATCCTGCTCAGATTGGCTGGACTCAGGATTCTTTCATTCCCAGCTCTGCAGTTGCCCTAGCCAAGCGGAGAGGCGGGATCCCACCTCTTCTCGACGCCCTTCAAGATTGGCTGCCGTCCAAATCAGAAGCAGGCCCAGCAGGATCCCAGTGGCCCAGAGCAGCAGCGCATCAGTTGTTACCAACAGCCATCCCTGCCGCAGGATCCCCAGCCCAAAGGCCAGCGTGCCCACGAAGAGATAGGCTCTTACCCGCAAGGCCAAGCCCAGCAGACCCAAGGCCAAACCCAACCCTACCGGCCAAAAGCCCGTCCACCGTTGCCCGTGAGTTTCCACCAGCACCACCAGCAGCCATGTGCCCAAGGAAACCAGCCGCAGCCAATGTCGCCCCTGTCGCCCGCTGGCTTCCTGTAATCCCGGATCCACCTGAGCCACATAGAGCAGGGATCCCACCAGGGGCAGGGCATAGAACGTCAGGGAAGCCCAATCCTGATGCCAGCCGTAACTCCACAGGATCCAGTTGCTCAAGAACAGGCTGACATAGCCCAGGCGCACTTGGGATCTCCAGATAGCCAGCAGGGCATAGTAGGTTGCCCCCAGCAGCAGATTAAGGGTGTTATTTCCTCCCGCGGTTACCAGAAAAGCGGCCAGGGGCAGCACCAAGGCTGTATTCTGCCAAGGAGCCGCCGGCCAGCCCCACCGTCGCCAGGGCAAGCCATGGTAAACCAGCCCCAGCCCACAGAGCAGGGATCCGGCCCATCGCGCTATGGATAGCTGCGGCAGCCCCAGGAACACACCGCCCAGCAGAACCCCAGCTCCTTGCCAAGCACTGAGGTAACCCCAGACCGTTGGCGCCCAATTTCGCTCTGTCGGAGATTCTGAAGTTGAGGTTCTCGCCTGTCCGGCGGCATAGGCCACCAGGCCGGATCCCGTCAGCACCCAGAGCCCCTTCCCCCAAGGGCTGAGAGCGAAACTCCAAAGGGCGAGGCTGGCCAAGCCCCAGTTGCCGGCACCTATCCGCTGCAGCCAGGCCGCTTTCAGCCGCAGGGTCGCCACCAGCCAAGATGGACAGAGGCAGTAGCCCACTGCCAAGAGCAGCCCTAGCAAAGCTGTCAGCACCGCCGCTTCGTCCTCCCAGAATTCCCCAGTTTGCTGGCCGAGAAAGTAGACCCAGCTCTCGTAGGCCGCCAGCGATATTCCGAAAGCTCCCAGGATCCCCTTCCGGTTGGTAGGAGGAGGGCCTTCCTGTTCGCGACAGGGGTGCTGCTCCGGTGACTGTCGGCGCCCCACGCCCAGCAGCACGATGGAGAGACCTAAGCTGCCCAGACCTGTCAGCTCGCTCCATTCGAGTTCGAGATGGGATCCCAGCCAGCCCAAGCCGGCATAGATCAGCGGCGCTGTCCCCCAGCAACTCAGAGCCTTGACCCGCTGCAGGAGTTGTCCCCCTGAGGACTCCGTCCCACCAGCGCGATCGGGCCGCTCAAAGAGGAGTTTCTCCGGCCCAATCCAAAAGAGGATCCCCAGGCTTAGATTGATGACGGCAAGCAGAGGGGCAACAGGACGGGATCCCTG
>NZ_JANSIH010000227.1:0-23000 GCF_047462075.1 Synechococcus sp. R55.2 | reverse complement strand
TCCCCAGGCTTAGATTGATGACGGCAAGCAGAGGGGCAACAGGACGGGATCCCTGTACCACCCACAAGAGGCTGCTGGCCACCAACAGCTCCAAAGCCCAGATCAGCCCATAGGACAGCCCCTCCATTACAGACCATGAGATGGCCGACGAAGCCTCCTGACCGCTGCCGCCAGTTGAGACATCCTCCGCCCTGGAAGGAGACGGGCTTTCGCTCTCCAAGCCAGCAGGATGGACACCGCCGTCGCGATAAAAAGCGGGAGCCACTTCCACCCAAAGCCGCAAAACAATGGCCACCAGGACAGTCCCAGAGGCCAGGGTCAGAGCCACTGGGGAATCCAGGTACTTTCCACCACCGATGCGACCTGCTTCTGGCTGCAATGTCTGCAACGTTAGGGAAAGTAAAAGTACGATCCCCAGCAGAAAGCCAAAGCCATCCAGCACCGGTCGGTAAGCTGCCCGAAGGCGGGGAGAGAGGTAGTGGAACGGAGTCCCTAGGCTGTAGCGACAGCCGCTAGTGCTCCGCACCGCTGTCGCGAACAACAGCAGCACCCCCAAGGCCGCCAGCCATTCTGACTCCGTTAAAGCGGGGAACAGCCGATGGATTCCCACCAGACCGAACCCCCAGCCAAACGTCACTGTCAACAGCACCTCTGCTGGAACAACTGCGTTGGCGGTGTGGAGCTCATGGTCGGCGGACGGTAAAGAGGCCACCACCCACACCTGCGTGGCCATCAGCAGCAACCCCAAGCCCAGACCCAAAAACTCAACCCCCGGCCTTCCAAAGGTGAGTAACTGGGCCAGCAAAAGGGAGAGAACTGCCGGGAAACGCAAAGACCCGCGCTCCGGGATCCCCTGCCGCCAGGAAAGGGATCCCAATCCCCCTTGCTCTGGGCTCTGCAGCCAGCGGGGCATGAACTCCAGGGGGGGCAGGGCCAATACCTGAGCTGCCGTTAAAGCAAGAGGCACCAGCAGCCACAGCCAGCCCATGGATTGTTCACCAGTCGCAGACGAATCAAGGAACCGTTGCAGCAAAAACGCCAAGTAGCTGGATCCCACCAGCACCAGCCCTATGCCATCTGCACTTCGCTGCCACAGCTCCGCAGGCACTCCCCAAAAAAAGCGCCCTGACCCACCCAGAGCCACCCGCCCTGCCCATTGCAATAGGCCCACCAGCAGCAGAACCACTCCCCAACTGGACAGGCTCAAGTCAGACAAGAGCCAGCGGATCCCGGCCAGCAGCGCCCCCAGCCCGTAGGCATGGGTGAGAAATACCCAGCGGGGATCGAGGAGCTCAGCTCTCTTGGACTTCTGCCGCAGCCACCAGGTCAGGATGCCAGTACTCAAAAGCAAATGCCAGAAGCGAATGGCCGGATAGGGAAGGCTCAAGAGCAGCAGGGATCCCCCTAGCCCCAAAACCAAGCGCTCTGTTGGTTCCACCAGCCCAGAAAAGTCTGTCTCGCCGG
Source organism: Synechococcus sp. R55.2 (assembly GCF_047462075.1). Lineage (NCBI taxonomy): Bacteria > Bacillati > Cyanobacteriota > Cyanophyceae > Synechococcales > Synechococcaceae > Synechococcus > Synechococcus sp. R55.2. Next base: position 21,536 of record NZ_JANSIH010000227.1, on the reverse strand, counting down.
CTTCTGGAGTGCTCCTCTGCCAGCGGGCCGCCAACCCCAACCACAGCACCTCGTAGGGCAGTAGCACCAACCCCAGCAATCCCCAGGGGGAATCAAGGGGCTGAAACCAGTTGGTTACTGTAGCTACAACCTCTTGCCGCCAGCTTGCTGGCCACACCTGCCAAAAAGCCCAGCAAGTTTCCAGGCCCAGCAAGAACAGCAACGTCAAATGCACCCTAAGGACTTCGTCCCGCTGGGGCGACTGGGTGTGTCGGCGCAAGCGCCCGATTAAGACATGGATCCCCAGCAGGCTAATCCCCAGCAACTGCCAGCCGCTGAAAGGGCTCTCCGCCAAGCCAATGGCAGCCAGCAGCCAGCCCACCACCAACAGCACCCAGCTCCCCTCCCACCAGCGGGAGAGCGTCCCCTCCTGAGCGCCTTCTGCTACGACGTCCGGGGATCCCTGGGGCCATTCCGCTGCCAGCCAACCCAACAGGGCCACCGCCAACCCCAACTGCGACACTTGGACATGCCCAGACAGCAGCCCCCGTAGGATTAACAGGGATCCGGCAGCCCCGATTAGCCAGATCTTGGAGCCCCGTAATTCCCGAGACCGGCGCCTCCAGGTGTAAATCACGGTGCTGAGGATCCCCAGATACAGGATCCCCAGGACAAAAGCAGGGCGAAGCTCCTGCGGCCCCAAGCTCCAGAAAGCGTGCAAGCCAGAGAGGGCCAAAAAGTTCACCAAGGTTCCGTAAAAGGCATTGGAAAAGGCATTGGGCTCCACACCGCTGTCGCGAAAGCCGGCACCTGAACCCAGCGAGCGCACCCGACCCTCAGCCGTCAACGGGATCCCCAGCAGCAAGCCCAGCGCCAGGATGCGGATCCCCCAAAGGATCCCCAGCCCATCCAGGGCCCACACGTTCACCGGCACCAGCAGCAGGGCAATAGCCTCCAAGGTTTGACCGGTTAGACGCAGCCCTTCCTGCCGTTGGATCCATCCAGCACCTACCCCAAAAGCCGCCGTATAGGCCAAGAGCACCCCATACTGAGCAGTTGGAGAAAATTGCTCCCAGTGGCTGGCCGCCAGTACCCCCGAGGACACCACCACCAAAAACAGGCCCAGCAGCAACAGCCAAGTCACGCTTAGCTCGGACAGCAAGTTCCGCAGCAAAACAGCCAGCGCCGGGGTAGGGGGGGGCAAGGACTCCGTCCGAGTAGCGCGAGTGGATTGAGGGGCAGCTTGGGGCTCTTCTCCCCCCTCGACCGCAGGTTCCTCAACCCCAGATCCGGCCAGGCGAGCATTTCTTTCTCGCACCATCCCTGGGATCCAAATCAAATCCAGGAGCTGACCGATCCCCAGCAGCCCAAAGGTCAACAGCCAGAGCAAACCCGTCCGCCAGCGGCCCAGATAAAAACGGTGCAGGCCACAGATGCCAAACAAACCCAAAATCCAGAGCACGTAGGCCGAGCCAAGACGAGCCGGGATCTCGTCGCTGGGGGAAACTGCCGCTGACCTTGGTTCCTCCCCCTCTAGCCGATACTGCTCCACCAGCAGGCGAAAGTGCTCTGGGGTCAGTAAGCCCAGCTCCAGCCAAGCTCGCAAACCTCGCAACACCTGCTGCCGGGATCCCCGAACGGTGAGCTGCAAAAGGACGTCGTCCGAGGAGCGCGAACGGTCAGATTGCGGCTCCTCTGTTCCTGAGGGCGGAGCGCGATCCTGGGATCCCATGGCCGGACTCCTTGAGCAAAAGGCTTGGGGCTACTGCTACTCTAAGCCTTGCTCTAGCCGGTTGCCATGCCGTTCTCAAATCCTTCTCCTGCTGCGGCAAAGCGAAAGGGCTACGCACCGCTGACGCGACCGCTAGAGGGCTTCGATTAGCCCTCTAAACCTCAGTCGGGATCCCTGGGATCTCGCTGCTGTGAGTGCTGCGCAAGACGGGAAGCGTCATCATCTGTCCCAGGCGTGAAACGGTGAGCTCCGCCGCCGGAATGGGCTCCGAGACCTGTCCGCCGCTGAACACCATCACCCGGTTGCTGTACAGCAGGATCTCGTCCAAATCTGCAGAGGCAAAAAGAATGGCTGTACCCGTTTGGGTGCGTTCTAGCAATTGCCCCCAGACCCACAGCGCCGACTCGATGTCCAACCCTCGCGTTGGGTGCTCCATCAGCAACAGGGTCAGGGGTGTGGGCAAGAGAGCCAACTGGCTGCGCTGCTGGTTGCCCCCCGAGAGTTGCTCCACCCGGCTGTAGGGGTGACCGCGAATGCTGAAGTGTTCAATGGCCGCTTGGGCCTGTTGACGGGCCAGAGCCCAGTTGATCCAGGGATCCTGCTGCTTGAGGGCAAAATGCTCCTGCAACGTTAGGCCGGGGATCAGCCCTTCCCGCAGCCGATCCGCCGGAGAAAACCCCACCCCACAGCGCAGGTAGTCGCCGTAAGGACGGCCTGTCATCTCCTGCCCCCTCAACAAGATCTGGCCCCGCCTGGGCGGCAACAACCCTGCACAGGTGAGAAGGAAAGAGCGTTGCCCACTGCCCTCCAAACCAGCCAACCCAATCACTTCCCCCGGCTGCACCGCCAGATCTGGCAAAGCCAGGGTAAACGGCTCATGCCGCACCACCAGGGAGCGCAACTCCAACAGGGGATCCGCCCTCCTTTGCGGAGAATGGGGCCGAGCCGGGGGTGCCAACTCCCGCCCGAACATCCAATCGATCAACCGCTGTTCCAGCAGGGCAATGTCCTCACCTCTAACAGGCAGCTCCCCTACCACCTCCCCCTGCCGCATCACCGTCACCCGATCGCAAAGGCACTCCACATCGGCCAGCTTGTGGGAGACGAAGATCACCGATTTGCCCTGCTCCGCCAACCTTCTCAGAGCCGCGAACAGAAGATCTTTTTGCGCTGCAGAAATGCCCGTCGTTGGCTCATCCAAAATCAAGGTGTTGATCCCCAGGGAAAGCAACCGCAGCATTTCCAGTTGTTGCCGTTCCCCCACCGTCAAACTGCCGATGGCTCCATCGGGGTTGAGATTAAAACCAAACTCTTCACAGGCTTTCTCGAGACGTCTTCGGCTTTCCCGCAGCCCCAAGCCCAAGCGCCCTCGTTGCCCGGCAATAAAGTTTTCCAGCACCGTCAGAGAAGGAAAATCCAAGGGATCCTGGTGCAACATGCCAATGCCCAGGCGAATGGCTGCTGCAGGGCTGTCGATGCGAACCGGTTGCCCATCGATCCAAATCTCCCCCTGATCGCAGCGCAGAAAGCCGCTCAGGATCTTAACTAAGGTACTTTTGCCGGCCCCATTCTCCCCAAGCAGGCCGTGGATTGTGCCCGCCTCCACCCGCAAGGACACATCGCGGTTCGCCTGTACCGCCCCAAAACGCTTGTGGATGTGCAGCAGCTCGACCTTCATCTTGACTATGGTAACTTGCTCCCCCCAAACTCAAAATCCGGAAGAATACACTTGCTGAGGTTGCAAGCGCCAGTGCTACGATAGCGGCAGCTCGCCGTCAGGCGTTGGCTACGGACGAGTTCAGCATCGATCTGTGGTTCGCCCTGCACCCCTTCTTCGCCCTTCTCCCCTGCCACCCATCTCGGATAGCAACCGCCTCAAAATCTTCTCAGGCAGCGCTAACCCGGCTCTGGCTCAAGAGGTGGCGCGTTACTTGGGCATGGATCTGGGCCCGATGTTGCGCAAGCGCTTTGCCGATGGCGAGCTGTACATCCAAATCCAAGAGTCGATCCGGGGTGCTGATGTCTACTTGGTGCAGCCCACTTGCCGCCCCGTCAACGACCACCTGATGGAACTGCTGGTGATCATCGATGCCTGTCGCCGCGCCTCTGCCCGGCAGATCACCGCTGTCTTGCCCTACTACGGCTACGCTCGCGCCGACCGCAAAACGGCAGGCCGAGAAGCGATCACCGCCAAGCTGGTGGCCAACATGATTACCCAGGCGGGAGCTCATCGCGTGCTGGCTATGGATCTGCACTCGGCCCAGATTCAAGGCTACTTCGACATTCCCCTCGACCACGTCTACGCCCAGCCGGTATTACAGGCTTACCTCAAGGAAAAGGGCTTGCTCGACGAAGACATTGTGGTCGTCTCTCCCGATGTGGGGGGTGTGGCTCGTGCCCGTGCCTTTGCCAAAAAACTCAAGGAAGCCCCTCTGGCAATCATTGACAAGCGCCGCCAAGCCCACAACGATGTGGAAGTCATGAATCTGATTGGGGATGTGCGGGGGAAAACTGCCATCCTTGTGGATGACATGATCGATACCGCAGGCACCATCTCGGAAGGGGCAAAATTGCTGCGCAAGCTGGGAGCCAAAGCGGTTTACGCCTGCGCCATTCATCCTGTTTTTTCTGAGCCGGCCATTCAACGCCTGCGGGGTGGCCTGTTTGAAGAGGTGATCGTCACCAACACCATCCCCATCCCTCCAGAGCAGCACTTTCCCGAGTTAACCGTTCTCTCGGTAGCCAATGTGCTGGGGGAAGCGATCTGGCGCATCCATGAAGATAGCTCCGTCAGCAGCATGTTTCACTAAAGTAAGTTTCAAAGTAAGTTTCTCCAGAGTATCGCTAGAGTAGAGTGGGTGCAGAATGGGTGCGCCTGCTCCTTTTCCCTGTGGAGATCAGCCCAACCAGGCACCCCCGATCTGTCGTGATGGACTGGGTTGAGCCAGCTCCTCGGCCAGGTTTTCCCATGTCACCTCCCATTTCTCGCTCGCCAAGATCCGTTGTGCACGGTTTTGCTTTCCCGCGGACTGCTCCCAGGGAAGGGCCGTCCCTTCGAACTGAACCGGATACTGAGTCCGCTTCGGCGCTGTACCCGCTGTTGCAATTGTTGGGTCAACTGTTGAAAGTACCTTTGGTCTATCTAGAACTGGCCCAGCCGGGATCCGATCCCCACTCGCCTTCAAAAGGGATCCTCTACCGGGATCCGCAAAGGATCCCAGCCGGAGAACCTTTCAACCCCGATGTCGGCTCTGAGCAATGGCCTTTTCATGAGTCCTTTCTCTTGCAAACTGAGCAGGGGATCCGGTTGGCCGATCTGCACCTGCTCGACTGCCACCCTCGCCAATTGAGCTCCTCTGAACGGGAACAGATTGACCTCGTTGGCCTCAGCCTGAAGCAAATCCTTCTCCAGGCCCAGGAGCATCGGCAGACCCTTGAGCAGCTCCAATCCCAACTGCAAGACAGCCGCAGCACTGCTGCCCGCTACCAGCAGATCTTCGAGAACGCCGTCGAAGGCATTTTTCAAACCACCCTAGAGGGCAAATACCTGGTTGCCAACCCGGCCTTGGCCCATATTTTCGGCTACGAATCCCCTGAGGATTTGATGCACAACGTCTCCGATATTGGCACCCAAATCTATAGCGATCCGGAGCAACGAGCCGAATTCATCCAGCGCATGCTGAGAGAAGGTCAAGTTGTGAATTTTGAACACCAAGTCTGCTGCAAAGATGGCAGGCTAATTTGGATTTCTTTAAATGCCCGTACCATCTACAACGACCAAGGGGATCCCCTCTATTTTGAAGGATTTGTTACCGACATCACAGCATCCCGTCAACTGAAAGAACGACAACAACAATTGGAAGAAGCCCGCCGAGAGAGCGAGCATCGTTTTCTGCAACTGGTAGAGAATACGCAACAACTGTTTTGGATTACAACGGTCTACAGCAAAGAGCTGATCTACGTCAGCCCAGCCTGCGAAGCCCTTTGGGGCCTTTCCGCCGAAGAGGCTTACGCCAACCCCCAAGCCTGGATGCGCCAAATCCACCCCGACGATCGCTGGTTGTTCCCCACCATCCTCAAAGCCCAATCGGAGGGCAAATCCACCGATGTTGTCTTCCGCATTTATCACACTGATGGCCGCCTGATTTGGCTGCGAGAACGCACCTTTCCCATCGCCGACAAAGAGGGCAAAATCTATCGGGTAGCAGGGATCGCCGAAGACATCACCGAGTCCAAGCAACTGGAGGCCGAACGTCGTCGGATAGAGCAAGCTTGGCAACAAAGCGCCAACCATTTTCGGCAGATTTTTGAGCTGGCCCCCAATGGAATTGCCCTTGTGGACTTGCAGGGGCGATTTATCCAGGTCAACGATGCCTTTGCCCAGATTGTCGGCTACACCCCCGAAGAATTGAAGCATCGGCAGCAACTGGACATTCTCCACCCCGAAGATGTCAACCCACTGCTGGGGGCCAATGAGGCTTTGTTGGCGGGGAAGGTCTCCGTCAGCCAGCGCCAGATTCGCTACACCCATCGTTCCGGTCAGGTTGTTCATGTGCTGTTTCAGGCCACCCTTCTCACCGACGAGGAAGGACAGCCCACCCAGTTTCTCAACCAGGTGATCGACATCAGCGCCCGTGTGGAGGCAGAAATTGCCCTCAAAGAAAGTGAAGAACGCTTCCGCCAATCCTTTGAGTGGGCTCCCATCGCCAAGGCCATGACCCACCTGGATGGCACCTATTTGCAGATCAACGCCGCTTTTACCGAAACCCTGGGCTACACCCTGGAGGATCTCAAGGGGAAAACCGTCCTTGACATCACCCATCCCGACGACATCGCCACCACCCTGGAAAACAGCAACCGCCTGCTGGCCGGCGAGGTGCATCAGTGGGAACAGGAGCAACGCTACATCCACAAGAACGGCCAAATTGTCTATGCCATTCTCCGCATCACTCTGGTGCGCACAGCCCAAGGGGATCCCAGCTACTTTCTGAGCCAGATTTTGGACATTACCGAGCGCAAGCAAGCTGAGGCAGCCCTTCGCCAAAGCGAGCTGAGTTTGCGGGGCATTTTCGAGCAGTCGGCCCTGGGCATTTCCATCGTCGATCACCAGGGCCATTACCTAAAAGTGAACCCTGCTCTGGAAGAGATCTTGGGCTACAGTGCCGCCGAACTAACCCGCATGAGCTTCTGCGACCTCACCCATCCAGAAGACATTCAGGAAGATTGGCGCCTTTTCCAGGAGGTTTTGAACGGCCAACGGGATCGCTACCATCTGGAAAAACGCTACATCCACCGCAGCGGAAAGGTGGTTTGGTGCCGCCTGGCGGTCTCTGCAGTCCGGGATCCCGAGGGCAAAAACCTCTTCATCATCGGCATTTGTGAAGACATTACCGAAGAAAAACGGGCAAAGCTGCAGATCCAAGCTGCCCTTCAGGAAAAAGAAGTTCTGCTGCGGGAGATTCACCACCGCGTCAAAAACAATCTGCAAATTATCTCCAGCCTGCTGCGGCTCCAAGCTGACCAGATCAAAAGCCGCAAGTACGCCCGCGTTTTTAAGGATGCCGGCAGCCGTATTCAAGCCATGTCTTTGATCCACGAAGGTTTGTACCAATCCAACAATCTGGCCGCTGTGGATCTCAAGCAGTACTTGCACAATTTGATCTCCAACCTCTTTCACTCCTACGGGGTGAACCCCGAGAGCATTCGCGCCAGCATCCGTGCCGAAGGGATCCGCCTCAACCTCGACGATGCAGTTTTGTGTGGCCTGATCATCAACGAGTTGGTGACCAACAGCCTCAAGTATGCCTTCCCGAAGGGCCGCAGTGGAGAGATAGAGGTTTGTTTCAGCCAAACCCGCAAATATACTCAGTTGCGAGTCTCCGACAATGGCATTGGCTTGCCCCCGAACTTTGACTTCAAGGAAACTCAATCTCTGGGTTTACAACTGGTTGCAACCCTCACCGATCAGCTACAGGGCAAGATACAATTGAGGAGCAAACCGGGTACCACCTTCATCATTACCTTTCCGAGGAGCGAGCCTTGAAGAGAGTTCCACCCCTTGTCAAAGGCAGTATTCTGGTCGTCGAGGACGAGAAGATCATCGCCAAGGACATTGCCAACGTTCTGAAAAAATTTGGCTACGCTGTGCCCGCCATTGCTTCTTCCGGGGAAGAAGCGATCCGAAGGCTGGAAGAGATGCCGGTGGACTTGGTCTTGATGGATATCGTCCTAAAAGGCGATATCGATGGCATAGAAGCCGCCAAGCGGATCACCGAGCGCTTCAACATTCCGGTGGTGCATCTGACGGCCTACGCCGACGAAGACACCCTCTCCCGCGTCAAGGAGACCCGGCCCTTCGGCTACATCATCAAGCCTTTCAAAGAGCGGGAACTCTACACCACCATTGAAATTGCCCTGCACAACCACCGCCAGAGCCTTGAGAACCGCAAGCTGGAAGAGAAAAGAATCGAGGAGCTGCGGCAAAAACTGCAGCAGTTGCAGCAGTTCACGGACGTGAAGGGCACTCTGTTCAAGAAATTCTTGCAGGATCTGAGCGAGCCCCTCTCGAACCTCAGCTTTGCCTTGGGGCTGCTCAAAGATGCCGAGTCGGAGCAGAAGCGGGAACACTACCTGCAGGTGCTGGAGGATGAATTTCGCCGTGAGCTGGAGCTGATCCACCAGACCTCTAACCTGGAAAATCTCCTGAACCTGGAAAATGTCGGCCTGTTGAGCCAGTTCAGCCTGCTGCGTCCCCAGGAGCCCAGCCCTGGTCACCGGTTGGAGCAGGAAGCACCCACCCCTGCAACCACGCCCTCCCAGGAGTCGGCAGGCTCTGCCCCCGCACCCAGCCCCACTGCCGCCACAGCGCCACGGGCACCGCTGCGCCCCCTTAACCAGACTCAGTTGGCGGAACGGTTGGGGGTGGTGGTTTCCGCCATTACCTACTGGAAATTCAAAACCGGGTTTCCAGAGTGGAGCCGCAGCCGGGATCCCGACGGCATTTCTTGGCGCTATTCCCCCGATTCCAAGCGCTTTTCGCCCGTGCCCTAGCTAGCGTTGCAGCACTTCCACCCGCACAGGTGCCAGCCCCGAGCGCACCATCCCCAACACCTCTGCCGCCCGCAGGGAGAGGTCGATGATCCGACCGGGGATAAAAGGGCCGCGATCGTTGATGCGCACGACAGCCTGGCGTCCGTTTTTCAGGTTGGTCACCCGTACCTCGGTGCCAAAGGGCAGGGTGGGGTGGGCAGCCGTCATCTCATGGCGGGTTGGGTGCAGGTCATACCAAGAAGCAATGCCCTCTTGCACAGGCCCAACCACGCGGACAGGGGCGGGTTCCTGTTGAGGGGCTGTTTTCGGCTTGGAACCTGCAACAGCGGCTTTGGCGGTCAGAGCAGCCGGTTGAGGCAGGGCCGGAGCTGAAATGGGCGGGGCATCGAGCAGCAGACGGCGCAGACGATTGGCAGCCAAAACAGCCACATCCACCGGGCGCTGGTTGTCGATCAACAGCACTCCATCGTCAATGCGCAGCAATTCCTTGTTGTTGACCTGAATGGTGTAGAGAGGAACACCCAAGCCTTGTTCGGCCAATTCCAAACCTGCCCAACCTAGGGTGATGGTGGTGTCTTTCAGGGATCCCTGGGCCATTTGGTTGAGCTGGGCCACAAGGGTGCTGGCCCGCATCAGCGGTGGTTCTAGCCCAGGGTGCTCGACAAAACTGACAATGGGCAGATCCCGCACATAGACAGTAACCACCTGTTGCCCGTCCATCTGATAGTCGTAGAGGGTGGAGATGGGCTGGTTGGTGTGCTGCTGTTGTTCGCCGATCTTGAGAATGGGTTCTTCTGCTCGACGGGGCAGGATCGCCTGGCGAGATCGGTTCAAGGGATGATCCAAGTTCAGGGTACCCAGTTTGGCAGGGGCAAGACCTTTGTGGTCGGAGATAGGGGTTTGGGGAATTCTCGGCAGCGTTCTGACTGGGGCTGCGGCAGCAGGGAGGGGTTGGGAAGGGGTGGCCGGGGGGGGCAATTTGGATGCAGGTGACAGGTCTGCTGCTCGGGTGTTGGGGGATCCGGTTCGCGTCGAGGCTTGTGCTCGCGAAGTCAAGCCGCCCAACATGCCTGCCGGCAAGCCCAAAGCCGTGACACAGAGACAACTGACCAAGCCCATTTTGCGGGCGGGATCCAGTCCCTGTCCAAGCTGTTTCCAATTTCGCATGAGGCCGCGCTCCTCTCCAATCTCGTACAACTTCCAGTGCGACGGTTAAAACAGAAGTTAATGTACCATAGGTTTCTGAGTTGACCCGTTTGTACGGTCGGACACAGGAGCTCAAGTCTTGATAGCATAAGGGGTTTTGGCATTTTGGACTACCGCTCAGCAGGGGTTGACATCGATCTGGGCCACGCCTTTGTCAGGGGGATCCGCGAGCGCGTTGAACGGATTCAAATTCCGTCCTCAGGTTCTTCAGGAACCTTGGGCGGCATCGGCGGCTTTGCCGGTCTGTTTGAGCTGCCGACGGGGTATCAAGCGCCGGTGTTGGTGGCGGGCACCGATGGGGGCGGGACAAAGCTGGACATTGCCCAGCAGTGGGGTCAGCACCGGGGGGTAGGTGTTGATCTGGTGGCGATGTGCGTCAACGACGTGCTGACGGTGGGGGCCCGGCCGCTGTTTTTCTTGGACTATGTGGCCACCGGCAAGCTGGAGCCGGAAGCCCTGTGGCAGGTGATCGACGGCATCTTGGCGGGCTGCCAGGAGGCGGGCTGCCAACTGCTGGGGGGGGAAACGGCGGAGATGCCGGGGTTCTATCCCCCTGGGAAATACGACCTGGCCGGGTTTTGTGTCGGAATTGTGGAAAAAACGGCCATTCTGGATGGGTCGCGGGTGCAGTTGGGGGATCGGCTGTTGGCTTTGCCCAGCAGCGGCCTGCACAGCAACGGCTACAGCTTGGTGCGGCGGATTGTGGCCGACCGGGGTTGGCGCTGGGATCACCGGCCTCCCGGCTGGGATCGGCCTTTGGCGGAAGTATTCCTCACCCCCACCCGCATCTACGTGCAGGCGGTGCAGCGGCTGCAGGCAGCAGGGATCGCCATCCACGGCATGGCCCACATCACTGGCGGCGGGATCCCGGAAAATTTGCCCCGCTGTTTGGCCCCGAACCAGGCGGCGCGGCTGCAGCCCCATAGCTGGCCCGTCCCACAGGAGTTTCTCTGGCTCCAAGAGCAGGGCCAGGTGGAGACCTTGGAGATGTTCCGCACCTTCAACCTGGGGGTGGGCTATGTGCTGGTGATCCCCCCTGAGGCGGAAAATCAGGTGAGATCCCTGCTCCCCGAAGCCTTCCCCATTGGGGAGGTGGTGGCGGCCTGTCCAGGGGAAAGCCGCGTTCTGGGACTGGAACAGTGGGGATCCCTCACAAGCCCTGCTGACTAGCCAACCGATGGATCCCCACCAAAAGGGGGAAAGGGATCCCGGCTCCATCAACGCATCCTCGCTGCCGCTATGCTAAGTTGGCATGTGGCCTCAGCACGGTTGCCCGTGTTCTTGCCCGAGCCTGTAATCTCTTCCTAGCATTCGTCTTTCTTGGAATATGGGCAACTCAGCCTTAGCCTGCACAGACTTGGGCCGTTTGCCAACCACCGCTGACCCTGTAGGTTAGGAGTTGCTGATGACAGGTTTACCCACTGCTCGTGCAAATGCGGTTGCTATCGAAGTCGAGCATTTGAGCAAAACCTACGGCAGCTTTACTGCCATTCGCGATGTTTCCTTCCAGGTGAACGCCGGCGAGATCATGGGGTTTTTGGGGCCGAACGGAGCCGGCAAGACCACATCCATGCGCATTTTGGCCGGGTATCTGCCTGCCAGCGAGGGGACGGCGCGGGTGGCCGGGTTTGACGTCCACGAAAACTCAATGGCGGTGCGGCAGCGTATTGGCTATCTACCGGAAAACCCGCCCCTCTACATGGAGATGACGGTGGAGGCGTATCTGCACTTTGTGGCGCAGATCAAGCGGGTCAGCCCCGGCGACCGATCCAGGCGGGTGGACGAGGTGATCCGGCGCTGCAGCCTAGAAGAAAAGCGCCACACCCTCATCCGCAAGCTCTCCAAGGGGTTTAAGCAGCGGGTGGGCATCGCCCAAGCTCTGGTTCACGACCCGCCGGTGATCATCCTGGATGAGCCCACCATTGGGCTGGATCCCAAGCAGATTATCGAGGTGCGCAAGCTCATCAAGAGCCTGGCGGGGGAGCACACCATCATCCTCTCCACCCACATCCTGCCGGAGGTGAGCATGACCTGCGACCGGGTGGTGATCATCAACCGCGGCCAGGTGGCCGCCATCGGCACCCCCGCTGAGCTGACAGCCCAGCTTCAGGATCGGCAGCAGGCAAAGCTGGTGGTGGGGGCAACCGAGGCAATGGCCATCCGGACGGCCCTGCAGCCTTTGCCCCAAGTGGAGGTGGTGAGCCTACAGCCCTTGGCGGCGGATCCCTCCCGCTGGCAGGTGCAGCTCAAGAGCAACGCTGCCGCGGACGGCTGGATCCCGGAGGCAGCCAAAGCGCTGGTGCAGGCGGGGATCGACCTCTACGAGATAGGCCGTCCTCAAGCTTCTTTGGAAGAGATTTTCCTGCAGCTCACCACCCAAGAGGGATCCGAGGGCCTACTGGAGGAAGCGGCATGAACGGAGCAATTGCCATTTTTCGTAAGGAATTGCGCGGCTACTTCACCTCGCCCATCGCCTATGTGGTGGCCGCGGTGTTTTGGGGACTGGCGGGGTTTTTCTTCTTTAATATCCTGGTGCGGGTGATCAATTTCTCCCAGCAGGTGGATCTGTTTGCCCAGTTTGGCCAGGAGAACCCTTTTGACGCCGCCACCATCCTGTCGCAGCAGTTTCTCAACCTCTTGGGCACTCTTTCTCTCTTCTTATTGCCCATCTTCACCATGAGTTCCTATGCCGAGGAGCGGCGGCGGGGCACCATGGAGCTGCTGGCCACCTCCCCCATCACCAACTTGGGGGTGGCGGTGGGCAAATGGCTGGCGGTGTGGGCGTTTTTCATCACGCTGCTGCTGCCGCCGCTGGTCTACCATGTGCTGGTGCTGAGCAGCGCCAACCCGGCAGTGGACTACCGCCTGACCCTGATGGGTTATGTGGGCCTAACCCTGCTGGCGGGCAGTGTCATGGCCTTGGGGTTGTTTATCTCGTCTCTAACAGACAGCACGCTCATCGCGGCGGTGGCCACCTTTGGCCTGATCCTGCTGCTCTGGGTGATCGACGCGGCAGCCGGCCAGGAGGAGAACTGGATTGCCGCGACGCTGCGGCATGTGTCTTTGCTGCAGCAATACAGCAACTGGGTGCAAGGGATCCTCAGCAGCAGCAGCCTCATTCTTTTCTTGAGCATCATCGTCCTGGGGCTGTTTGCCACGGTGCAATCGGTGGAAAGCCTGCGCTGGCAACAGAGCTAGGGTCAGATGGGAGGAGTGCGGTGTTCGCGGCAGCGGTGCGGAGCATTATTATGAAGGACTGGCGCGCGTTAAAGGACTGGACAGGGATCCTGGGCATTGGCGTCATCGCCATTGGCCTGGTGGTGGGATCCGCCTTTACCGGTTGGACGGCTGTGCCCCTGAGCATGCTGGCAACGGGCCTGGCCCTGCTGGTGGTTTGGGGCATCACCCACCGGCAGGAGGTGGGGGTCTTCCTCGGTCTGCGTTCCACCCAGACCAACGCCAACATCCTGGTGGCGGTGGCGGCGATGGCCGTCATTCTAGTGCTGGTGAATGTGGTGGCGGTGCGCTACGACCTGCGGCTGGATCTCACCGAGGAGGGCCTGTTTACCCTGTCGCCCCAAACCCGGCAATTGGTGCAGGGATTGGTGCAACCGGTCAAAGTTTGGGTGGTCACCACTGCGCCGGATCCCAATCTGCGGGAACAACTGGAGCGCTATCGCCGCCTCAACCCCAACCGCTTCCAGTTTGAGTTTGTGGATCCCAACCGGGATCCCCTGACCATTCAGCGGCTGCAGGTGACGCAAAACAACACCCTGGTGGTGGAGGCCGGAGAAAGCCGGCAACAACTGCCCCAGCCCCCTGCTCCTGACCTGGAGAGCAGACTGACCCCTGTCTTGTCCAAAGTGGTCAACCGAGGGGAGTTAGTGGCCTATTTCGTGCAAGGGCACGGGGAAGTGGGGCTGGAAGCGAGGGAAGGTACTCCAACTCTGGCCCAGGCGGCGGCAGCCCTGGGTCAGGAAGGCTATCGGGTAGAGACCCTCAACTTGGTGCAATCGGGGATCCCAGAGGATGCGAATGTCCTGGTGCTGGCGGGGCCACAGCGGGCTTTGTTCCCCGGCGAGGTGGAGAAACTGCAGGATTACCTGGCCGAGGGAGGACGGCTGCTGTTGTTGATTGGGCCACGGGTGGATGCCGGCCTGGATCCCTTGCTGGAAGAGTGGGGCGTGGTCTTGGGGGATGACATCCTCATTGAGGTGAGCAGCGTCAGCCAACTGTTGAGGACAGGGCCGGCGGTTGCCCTGGTTACTACCTACGGGGATCACCCCATTACCGCCCCCTTGGCCGCCCAGCGGCTGATGACCCTGTTCCCCCTGGCCCGCTCTGTGGAAACCGAAGCCCGCGAAGGGATCCAAGCCACGCCCCTACTGCGCACCAGCCCGCAAAGCTGGGGGGAGACCAGTCCTGACCTGGAACGTGGCCCCCTGCAGTTCGATCCGGAGCAGGACAAGCCTGGCCCCCTTACCTTGGGTGTTGCTTTAACCCGCCGTTTGGACGCCGACCAGGCCGACACAGGATCCCCGCAGGAGGCCCGCCTGGTGGTGATCGGCAATGTCGACTTTGCCCTCAACGGCAACTTGCGGCAGCAGGGCAACCGGGATCTCTTCTTGAACACCCTCAACTGGCTGACTGAGCAAACGGAGCAGATCTCCATCCGCCCCAAATCCATCACGGATCGCCGTCTCACCCTGACCGGTCAAAACTTCCGCTGGCTGGTGCTGGGATCAACGGTCCTTTTGCCCTTGGCGGCCCTGGGTTCCGGAGCTGCCCTGTGGTGGCAAAGACGGTAGAGCTGGAGGAAAGCAGGCATGTTCAAGCGAACCACCTGGATTCTCCTGGGTTTGGCGGTGGCCTGTCTGCTGGGCTACTTCCTCTTGGACAACATCCAGCAACTGCGCCAGGAGCAACAGGCGGAGCGAGCGCGGCTGTTCCATTTTGCCACCGATACCATTGCCCGCATTGAAATCCGCCAACAGAAAGAGGGGGAACCCGTTCGCGGCAGCGGTGCGGAGCACTTGGAAATCCTTTTGGAGCGCAATCCAGAAGAAGAGGGATCCCACTGGCGGATCGTCAGTCCCATTCAGTCAGCGGCGCTGGACTTCCCCATTGAGCAGTTGCTCAACACCTTCTCCCGCCTCACCCCCCAAATCACTCTGGAGGGGGTCACTGACCTGGCCGCTTTTGGCCTGGATCAGCCGCGACACCAAATCGCCCTTTTCCCCAAAGAAGGGGATCCCTACCGCCTGGCCATCGGCAACGACAACTTCGACGGCTCCGGCTTCTACGCCCAGCCCGAAGGGGGACAGGTGGTGCTTCTAAGCAGTGCCCAGAAGGGATCCCTGTTGCCCTCTCTCTTGGCTTTGCGGGACAAGACTTTGCTTCAGTTTGATACAGCCGAGGTGAAAGCCCTGCAAGTGCAGTTGGCAGAGGCGGAGCCGGAAGTTGTTCGCCTGCAGCGGAAAGACGTTCGCGCCAGCGGTGCGGAGCACTTTACTTGGCAGATTGTCCAGCCCAGAGAGCTGCCTGCCGATGAGATCAACGTCAACCGCTTGCTCAATACTCTGGCCCGCCTGCAGGCCGTGGAGTTCCCCGCCGAGACCAAAGACGAGCTCGCCCCCTATGGCCTGGAGCAGCCTTCCGCCCGCCTGACGGTGGAGCTGGAGGGCGGCAAAACCCTGAACGTCGCTTTGGGATCGGAGAAAGATGGCCAGGTGTACGTCATCACCTCTGAGCACCCGGCAGTAGCCACCTTGCTCACCTCCACCGCCGATATTCTCCGCTCCGACTTGGAAGAGCTGCGGGATCACCGCATTGCCCGCCTCAACGCCAACCAAGTGGGCCAAGTCACCTTAGAATCCCAAGGGGAAAAGGTCACCCTCACCCCTCGGCCTTCAGAGAAGGGATCCTTGGAGCTGCGCTGGGAAAACCCGGAGCGACCGGGCCAGCCTGTGGATCTCGGCTCTCTGTTCTCCAGCCTGAATGCTGCCCGCGCCAAGGAGTTTGTGGAACAGGCCGACGCGGAAGCCCAAAGGGTGTTGTCTGAGCCCGACCTACGGCTGACCTTTGAGCCCAAGCCTGACGCCGAGCAGGATCCCTTAACCCTGACCTTGGCCGCCTCTGGCTTGCAGGCCTACGTGCAAAGCAGCCGCCAGCCGGACATTGCCGTGATCGAGCTGAGCACCTTCAACAGCCTGGAAACCGAAGTGAATCGCCTCTTGGAGGGCCAGCCGGAGAGCAAGGACTCTGCCCCGCTCACGCGACCAGATCCCACTCCCTCGCCCTAGAGTCCCTAGAGCCTTAGCCAGCAGGGGTAGCTGTCTTCTCTTCCGCAGTTTGGGCTTCTTTTTTCAGGGCTTCCCCTTGTATCGTCAGCACCGAGCAGGGAGCGCGGTGGAGCACGTAGTTGCTAACGCTGCCCAGAAACAGCTCGCTCAGGCCGGAGTGGCCGCGGCGGCCCACCACCACCAAGTCCGCATCCCAAGAGCGGGCCAGATCGCAGATGACCCGACCGGGGTTGCCGTAGTTGAGGGTGTACTCAGCGCGGATCCCGTGCTCAGCCGCTTTCTCCACCAGCGAGCGCAGGTAGTCCATCTGGTTTTGCTCGAAGATGGCACATTGCTCCCGGTAGGACTGCCACAGCTCGGCGCTGATGGTGGAGCTGTAATCTACCCCCAGGATCATCGGCGGCTCTGGGGCGCCCGGCTCTTCCTGAGACAGAACATGGAGAATCATCATCTGGGCCTGCATGGCCTTGGCCACTTGGACGGCCTTTTGAAATACTCCCTGGCTCAGCTCCGACCGATCCACTGCCACCAAAATCCTGCTGAACATATTGGCTTCCTCCAGATGGCTAACAGCGGGGCACAAGGCAGAAGCAGCGTGACTTCGGGGTTGACCTCTGACCCCTTTTCCCTCGACTCCAAGCTCCCCTCTGCTCTGCCCCACCTATCTGTGTTGTAGAAGATTTGGGCGAGAAAACCCCAGATATCTTGAACGAACTAGGCAGATTGGCAACGAAAGTTCAGAGATCTTGACACCGGTCAGAAGGCATCGCCTTGGGCTGCCCACTCCAACACCGCCTGCAGCGCCTCGGCCTGCTCTTGCCAGACTTGATCGAGGGGAGTGCCCCGCAGGATTTCCAGCGTTAGGGTTGGGATCCGCCGTTCCTGCCCTGCCCAAGTGCCCAGAGAACCAGGGGTAGGGTAGCCAATGTCGGCGGCGACGGGCAAGCCGTTGCGAGCAGCCATCACCTGGGCCAGCTCAAGGGCAGGGCCGTTGTAGTTCACGCAGGGGTGCGCCTGGCAGGAGTGGGCAGAAAGGATAAACTGGGGCTGAATCCGGGCCAAACTCGTCAACAACACTTGCGTTTCGGGCTCGGAGCCTGGGGCCGATCCGGGCGGATAACGAGCTTCCAGAGAGGCCGGGATCCAATCTTGGGTGGGCAGATTGCGGTTGAGATCGACGCCGTTGGCATTGAGCCGTTGCCCCAAGGCACAGCCATCCGGGTTCAGGCGTGGGATCGCCCACAAGGTCGCCTTCCCGGCCAAGGATCCCCATTTCCCAGAAGCCACATAGCGCTCGATCAGGGCATAGCCCTCCACCTCATCCCCGTGTACCCCGCCGAGCAGCAGCAAGGAGCGGATCCCTTGGGTGAGCTGCCAAAGGTGAATAGGACGCCCCTGCACCGAGTAGCCGATGACCCGCAGGGATCTCAAAGGTTCACCCGCAGCAAGTTCCTGAGACATGGGGGATCCCGGCAAGTCTCGCAACCGTTAGAACGGGAGATCGTCCGGCTCCGGTGGGGAAACCACATCCCCCTCAGAGGATTCCACAATCGCCGGTTCGCCCATCCCCGTCAGAGAGAGGACGCGAGCGGATCCCAGCTGATGGACACGGCGCGCGGTGATCTCGGCCAGCTTTTCCTTGCGCCCATCTCGCTCCACCACATTTATGTGCAGTTGGCCTTCCACTGTGATTTGGTCGCCCACATGGCAGGTGTCCACCACCCTTTTGGCCAGTTCTCCAAAAGAGGAAACGCGCACGCGATAGGGCGGCTCATCCGGGCGCAGGCTGGGAAAGCCGATCACCAAGGATGTAACAGCCAAGTTATCGGGGGTGTAGCGCAGCTCCGGCTCAGACAGAACCTCGCCCATCAACACAATCGAGTTCATAACAGAGCCATCCGGGGATCAAGGGGCAGCTCAGCGCACTTCCATCATGCCCGCAGGCGGGGATCCCGTCAAACCTAGCCGACGCGGAGGGTCATGTGGCGCAGCACACTCTCGTTGATGCGCAGGTTTTTCTCCCAGGCAGCCACCGCACTGGGTTCGGCTTCGTAGTTGAACTGGATGTACAGACCCTCCTTGAACTTTTTCATCTCAAACCCGGCAAAGCGACGCTTGCCCCTATTGGTAATCTCCACGTGGTTCACTCCGTTCTCTCGCAGGATTGCCTCCTGACTGCTGAGCAGTTGTTCGAGGGGTTCATCTGACACATCAGGACGCACAATCAGCATCGTTTCGTAAGCGCGGGGCATGGAAGCGAGTTCTCCTTGAGGATCCAGTTGTAGAGATGCAGTAGACTATACTAGCTTTTCTTTCCTGCAACCGAAAAGGCCGCGGCTCAATCCCCACACCTCCATACTCTGGCCGCAGCAGCCAATGCAGGTGAGGCTGCTCACAAGAGGGGATCCATTGTCCGATACAATAGGGATTGCTTCATTGGCCGCTGGTTGGCCCGGCCAAGACACGCTGAATCGAGAGTTGGGATTCCAAGCATGAGCGCAGACGAAGTTTATAGCCGTGTTCGCAAGATCGTGTCCGATCAACTGGGCGTGGAAGATGACAAAGTGACCCCGGAAGCCAATTTCCAGAACGACCTGGGGGCCGATAGCCTCGATACGGTGGAGCTGGTCATGGCTTTTGAAGAGGAATTCGACCTGGAGATCCCCGATGAAGATGCAGAGGGGATCGCCACCGTGCAAGACGCTGTTAACTACATCCTCTCGAAGAAAGCTGCCTAATCTGCCTCCATACCCCTGGGCTAACACCGGACGATGGCTACTCTGGATCCCGCCACTGCTCTCAGGCCAACCCGCCGCGTTGTGATTACGGGGCTGGGCGCGGTCACCCCCATCGGCAACTCTCCTGCCGAGTTTTGGCAGAGCTTGCTGGCAGGGCGCTCCGGCATTGGGCCGATTACCCATTTCGATGCCTCCCGCCACGACTGCCGTATTGCCGGAGAGGTGAAGGGATTTGATCCCCTCGACTACTTGGATCGCAAGGATGTCAAGCGCACCGACCGCTTTGTGCACCTGGCGATGGCGGCCACCCGGCAAGCCTTGGAGGACGCCGACTTTCACATCACCGATCTCAACGCTGAGCAAGTGGGGGTGATCTTGGGCACCGGCATCGGCGGCATCCGCGTCTTGGAAGAGCAGCAGACCATCTATCTGCAGAAAGGGCCGGATCGCTGTAGCCCCTTCATGGTGCCCATGATGATTGCCAACATGGCTGCAGGTCACCTGGCCATTCATTTTGGCGCCAAAGGCCCCAATTCCTGCACAGTTACGGCCTGTGCCTCTGGCTCCAACGCCATTGGCGATGCCTTTCGGCTCATCCAGAGGGGAGAGGTGCAAGCGGCGATTACAGGTGGCACGGAAGCGGCGGTTACCCCTTTGTCCATGGCGGGGTTCAGTGCCATGAAGGCCCTTTCCACCCGCAACGACACCCCGGAGCAAGCCTGTAGGCCCTTTGATCGGGATCGGGACGGCTTTGTCATGGGGGAAGGAGCAGGGATCCTGGTCCTGGAGGAGTTGGAGCATGCCCGCGCCCGCGGGGCCAAGATCTATGCGGAGATAGTCGGCTATGGCCTCACCTGCGATGCCCACCACATGACCAACCCTGCCCCCGGCGGCGAGGGAGCGGCCCGGGCGATGCGGCTGGCCCTCAAGGATGCCGGGCTTCAGCCTGGGGATGTGCAACACATCAATGCCCATGCCACCAGCACCCCTGTAGGGGATATCGCCGAGGTCCAGGCCATCAAGTCGGTCTTTGGCGAGCATGCCCCCCGTTTGGCCATCAGCGCCACCAAGTCCATGACCGGCCACCTGTTGGGGGGAGCGGGCGGCATTGCCACGGTGGCCACAGCTTTGGCCATCCACCACGGCTGGGTTCCTCCTACCCTCAACTTGGACAACCCTGATCCCGAGTGCGAAGGGCTGGATTTTGTCCCCCACAAGGGGCGGCAGATGGCTGTTGAGGCCGCTTTGGTCAATGCCTTTGGATTTGGTGGGCACAACGTCACGCTGGCTTTGCGCCGCTACTCTCCCGATTGAAAGGCTTGGCCTATGTCTTCTCCCGAAAGTTCACTGCCCTCAGTTCGCCAACAAGCCTTGGCCGCTTTGACGGCGGAGCTGGCGCAGCAGGGTCACCCGCCCGAATATGCTCAGCACATGGCGGCGGCGGTTATTTTTCAAGCGGACTTGGATCTGTGTGCAGCCCAACTGGCGCGGGTGCTCAGTTGGCTGAAGCAAAACCATCCTCAGCTCTATCCAGAGGCGGTGCAATTGGTGGACACCACTCGGGAAGAGTTCGAGCGTCGCGTCCAAAATGGATAGACAAGCCATCTGCTGTGATCTGAAGCAGGGATCCGGCAGTTGGGTTGCGGTCGTTAGCAGAGGGTGATGTCCCCCCTATGGGACTGCAAGGGGTGATCTTGAGCTGGAGTGGAGTGGTGGCCGATGACGAGAACTTGCACCTACAGGCCATCAACCAACTGCTGGTGGAAGAGAACCTGCGCCCCTGGAACCTGTGCTGGCCGAAGTCGGGATCCCCTGGGCAGCGGGAGCTTTACCGGCTGCAATACCTGGGCCGACCGGATCGAGAGCGCCTGCCGGCTCTGTGGGGGGAGCAAGGGCGGGTGCTCAGCCCCAAACAACTGGAAGAGCTGCTGAAACGCAAGGCCCTATACTACCGACAGGCTTTGCAGGGGCAGAGGGAATTGCCTCTCATTCCCGGCCTGAGGGAAACTTTGGAGACGCTGGAGCGGCTGCAACTGAAGGTCGGCCTGCTGTGCGGCCAATCGGCAGCCGAGGTGGCCGCTTTTCTAGAGCGCTTCCAGCCATGCTGCCCGGCCCTGATACGGTTGACCGATGTGGGCTCCTATCGAGTGACGGGGGATGATGCAGGCCCAATATTTTCCCCAGGACACTTGCACCGCCTGCTTTTGCAGCGGATGGAATTGCCTGCCCAGGCGTGTTTGAGCATTGAAGCCACCTACTCCGGCATTCAGGCAGCCCGTTCGGCAGGGATCCCGGTGCTGGCTCTGGCCACCTTCTTTCCTCTGCACATGCTGCAGCGGCGGGCCAATTGGGCGGTGGACGGCTACCATCAGGTGGAATGGGATCGCATCCGGAACTGGTTTGCCGGCGGCCAAGACCGTCCTTCGACCCCAGTTGAAGGAGAGGCGGAGGCCGGTTCCTTCAAGGGATCCCAGGGAGCATGACTCTAGTCAATAATAAGCTCAACTATACTGAAAATAATGTATAATA
>NZ_JANSIH010000226.1:0-5393 GCF_047462075.1 Synechococcus sp. R55.2 | reverse complement strand
TGGCCCCACCCATCGGATCGACTCCAACCATCGACCTGGACCGCTGCAATTTCACTTTGCCAATCACAAAGGGCTATTTCCGCTGCTGGAACAAACGGAGTCGGGGCAGTGGGTTCGCAACCGCCGCTTGAAAAGCAAACGGCCCAACTCCCACGAGCCCTCCTGGGCAGGAGTGCCGGACATAGCGCAGGTGTTGGAAAACTTGCGCCAGCGGGACATGCTGCCGGCCATCTATTTCATCTTCAGTCGCAAAGGCTGTGATATGGCCGTGGCCAGCGTAAGGGATCTGGACCTGATAGCCAGCGAGGAAGAGCGGCAGCAGTTGGCTGAGCAGATCGACCGCTTTTGTCGAGAAACGCCCGAAGCTGTCCGCCGAGATCAGTTGGATGCCCTTTACCGGGGCATTGCCGCTCACCATGCCGGTATGTTGCCTGCCTGGAAGGGGCTGGTGGAGCATCTGTTTCAGCAGGGATTGGTGAAGCTGGTCTTCGCCACCGAGACTTTGGCCGCCGGGATCAACATGCCTGCGCGAACCACGGTGATCTCTTCCCTTTCCAAGCGCACCGACACGGGCCACCGCCTCTTGACCGCTTCTGAGTTTATGCAAATGTCGGGCCGAGCCGGACGGCGGGGCAAGGACATCATCGGCCATGTGGTGACGGTGCAATCCCCGTTTGAGGGGGCCCAAGAAGCTGCGCGGCTGGCCACCTCTGGAGCGGATCCCTTGGTGAGCCAGTTTACCCCCACCTATGGCATGGTGCTGAACCTGCTGCAAAAGCACTCTTTGGAAGCAGCACGGGATCTGATCAACCGCAGCTTTGGACAATATTTGCTCTCGTTGCAAAAGTTGCCCGCACAACAGGAAATCCAACACACGCGGGCCGAGCTACAAGAGATCGATCGCATCCTGGCAAACGTTTCCGACGAAGACATTGCCCGCTATGAGAAAATGCAGGCGCAACGGCGGGAAGAACGGCGCATTTTGCGCTACTTGCTCAAACAACGGGAAGCCGAGCCGGATCCCACCTTGCGTCTGTTGGCTTTTCCCCACATCCAAGCCCAAGAGGAAAAAATTCGCGCCCTAGAAGCTCAAATCCGAGAGAATCCCGCTCACCAAGTGGGGAAAAAATTGCTGGGTTTGCGAGAAAAACGCCAGCGCTTGCTCAAGCGCCTCGAGCACCTGGAGCGGCAAAGCGATTCCGTGCAGGAGTTGCGCTGGCAGCAATTTATGGCCTTGGTGGGGGTGTTGCAGGATTTCGACTGTCTGCAAGAATATCAACCTACCGATAGCGGAGAGGTGGTGGCCGCGCTGCGGGGGGATAACGAGCTCTGGCTGGCGCTGGCTCTGCTCTCGGGTGAGTGTCAGGGCTGTGCTCCCCATCATTTGGCCGGAGTTGTGGCTGCCTTGGTCTCAGAGGCTCCCCGTTCAGGCATCTACAGCCGGTTGCGCACCTCAGGAGTGGTGGAAGATGTGCTGCACGGGTTACGGGGTTTACGGCGGCAACTGTTCCGCAGCCAACGCCAACACCAGGTGTTTCATGTGCCGATCGGGTTTGAGCCCAGCTTGGCCGGGATCGTCGAACATTGGGCGCAAGGGATCCCTTGGGAGACCCTGGAAGCCAGCACCAACCTAGATGCCGGAGACCTGGTGCGCCTGATCCGCCGCACGCTGGATTTGCTTTCTCAGATCCCTTATGTTCCCCATCTGCCGGCGGAGTTACGGGAAAATGCCCGTCAAGCCCAAAAAATGCTGGATCGCTTCCCGGTGAGCGAGTTGATCTAGCGAGCTCAGACCGTTTGCTGTTCAGTGAGGTTGCAGCTCTATGATGCCCGCCGGTGAACCCACCCTCAGGGATGTGTTGAGTGTTATTGAAGAGATCCGGCAAGATGTGGAAGAGATCCGACAGGATGTGGAAGGACTCCGGCAGGATGTCTCCAGAACCAACGAGCGGCTAGAAGCCCTGGCAGCCGATCAAGCAAAGCGCTGGGCCGAGCAGGAAAGACGTTGGGCTGAGCAGGAGAGACGTTGGGCCGAGCAGGGGATAGAAAACCGGGTGATCCTAGAACGAATTGACACCTATCAAAAGGCTAGCGCCCAAGTGGTTAACCTGGCTTTTGCCTTGATTGGAGCTGCCACCGTAGCTCTTGTCGGCATCGTCCTACGGTTGGCCGTTAGTCTATAGTCAGCTGGTTCGGCAAAAACTTCGGCAGGCAGGATGGCCTTGCTTCTCTATTCGGCAACTGGTACGGCTTGTCCTTGAGTTTGGCATTCCGAATGGCCATCTCTGACAGGGCCATGTCCCACCCCGTCTGTTATATCCCCTATTGTGTCCCACTTTAGCCTGGATTACAGTGGGTTTCCCCGGTCTATCGTGGACACTAAAAAGCCCAGAAGCCTTGCTGGGTAAGAGCTTTCTGGACTTCAGTGGACGTTATCGGATTACGGAGAGAGTGGGATTCGGTCGCGCCAGCGGGCCGGATGGCCTTACCCACGGTGAGTTGCTCTCACAAACAAGTTCCAGCGGAGAGAGTGGGATTCGAACCCACGGTGAGTTGCCCCACACAGCATTTCCAGTGCTGCGCCTTCGACCACTCGGCCATCTCTCCAGATTGAGAACAGGGGCGACTTTCCAGAGAGCTAAAAAGTCAGCTTTGTGATCCTAGCAGAGGATGGAAGCCATCAATGAGATCCTTTGGGATCCCCAGGCCGAAACATTTGCAGCAGCACTTCCCAGCGGGAGCATCGCCAGTAGTCAATATGGGATCCGATTAACCCCGACTCGTTGATCTGTATTTCTGTCCAGCCAGGGATGCACAGGCGGGGACGCCAAGGCAAAGCCAAAGCACCGCTTAGGATCCACTCGGTGCGGATCTGGTTGCCGGTTTGCCGAATATCCTGCAGCTCGAGACGGATATCCTCTATCCAACGCCCTATCCCCTCGATCATGCGGCGATAGCGATCCAAGCCGCGAAACTCGTTGAGGGGATCCCGGAAGTAAACCTGCGGGTCGTAGATCGCATAGGTCTGATCCCGGGGAAAGCGAGCGTAATCTGCCCGCAAGATGGCCACCAGATCGGCGCTAGGCGGGGCTTGGGAAGGAAGGCTCATGTCTTGGCCACGACAGAAAGAGACACCGTTTCCCCAGGGGCGGGGCAACACAACTGGATGGATTGGGACGTGGCGGCATTCAAGGCTGCCAGCTTTTCTCGAAACTCCTGCAGGCTGCCCAAGGGGCGGATCTGGGCGGCAAACCAGCCGTGGTAGTCCACCTCTCCCATCGCCGTAGGGATCACCTGCTGGGGGCGTAGGGCTGCCACCACCTCCAGGGCCCGCTCTGGCCCCATGATCACCTCTCCCAAGAGGGGAAAGATCTGCCCCACCACCGGGATCAGCAGAGTATGAATGGGGCACAATTCCTGCTGCAATCGCAGCCGGATATCCGGTTGGGAAAGATGAGGCTCGTAGTAAAGCCGTGTCTGGGAGGGCACCTCTTCCAGCAGATAGCCCAGCTCACGGACAGGCCCTAGGGACGCACCGGGAATGGCTGTGACCCGCAGATCCCCCCAGCGAACAGACTGCCAGGGATCCAGAGCCTGAACCGTTGCAAATCCCAGACTCTTCACGACTCTGGCTGCAGCCGGCGAGGCCAAAACGGGGATCCGCTTATCCAGGCGCTGCAGCGTTGGCGGGTGGCAGTGATCCGGCTGGGCTTGGCTGAGGAGGATCCCGTCGATTTTGGGCAGGGTCTCCGGCGTAAAGGGGGGTGGTTGGCGGTGCTCCAGGCGGATGAACCAGGGGATCCCCAGAAACACCAGGGGATCCACCAGCCACGGATCCAATAGGAAGGTTTGCTCCCGGGTGTGGATGAGCCAACTGTTGAGGTCGATGCGGGTCAGTTGCATGAGTTTGAAGTGAGGTTATTGCCCGGTAATGGAGAGATCGGCAACCCAAATGCGGGGACACAGCCCACCGGGTGTGACTTGCGGCTCGGGCTCGACGTAGAAAATCGACTTCAACAGCTCCAGGAAGTCTCCGGCCACCGTGGCCGCTTCGATGCTGATGCGCTCTCCTTGGCGCACCCACCACCCCTGAAACGGCAGCGAGAAGGATCCCTGTAGGGGCTTAACGCCGGCATGAAGCGCTTGCAGCTCATCGATCCAAACTACATTTTCAGCCGTAGCCAAGTCATAGGTGCTCTCCGGCGGTGCCCCGGCAAACACATGGTAGTAGTGGGCAGCAACCGTGACCTTAGCACCGATATTGGCGTGGCCTGTGGGCTGGGCTCCTAGGCGCTTAGCCGTACCGGCGCTGTGCAAAAAGTGGGTCAAGACCCCATTGGTGATGAGAGGGACACGGCGGGTGGGGGTGCCTTCTCCATCAAAGCTGATCGCTCCCACATTGGTCGGGTGTAGGGCATCGTCACACACCGATAGAAGAGGCGAGGCAATGGTCTTGCCCAGGGATTCTGGGGTGGACAGGCTTTGGTTGTCCAAAATGTTTTGGGCATTGAACACATTGGAGAAGGCGCCCAACAAACTCAAAAAGGCTTCTCCGGAAAAGACCACTGTGTATTTTCCAGAGGGGATCCGCTCGTACTCCAGATGGCTCATCAATTTCTCAGCAGCTTCCTGCACACAACCCTGGATATCCAACTCATCCAGGCTGCGGGCCACTCGCATGGCTCCGGCACTGCGGGGTTTGCGGCCCTCTTGCTCTGCCTTGCTGTAGAGAAAAACCGAAGCGAGGGTATGCTCCTCTTGTCGCAGGGCTTGGTGGCTGTTGAGGTAGAAGCGGTTGATCTGCCGCTGCGCTAGGCCGTTGTAGGGCACCCCCTGAATGGCGGGATGGGATCCCAGGAGTGCCTTTTCGGCAGCCACCAACTGTTCCAACAAGTCGCCGGCCAAAGCCAACGGCCCTTTGTCGTTACAAGGCTGAGCAATAGGCAGAGTGGCTTCTGGGCTGAATTGAGGGGCATGTTCCCGCACGCCAAAACGGCTGGCTTCAAAGGCCGTTTGCAGGGCCAGTTCTAGCCCCGCCTCATCCACATCGGTGGTGGAGGTCACCCCCACCTGCCCTTGGTCGTTCCAGGCCCGCACCGTCACGCTGCAGCGGTGGGAAGCCTTGACCTGGCGAGGTTCCCCATGATCTACCTGCACGCTGGTTTCATCCACTTGAGCCCCGTAGAGATCAAACTGAGGGATCCCCAACCGCTGGGCACAGCTTTGTGCCTGTTCTGCCAACACCGCGACCTGCACCATTGCCACTCCCCAAGTTCCTGTTGCCATCCAGCGCCTCTAGTAAACTACCCGCACTCATGCTGACGCAGAGCGCTCCGCACCGCTAAAGCGAAAGAGTGCAGGCTTTCGGTAGCCCTGTAGTTGGCAAGCCAACC
>NZ_JANSIH010000225.1:0-720 GCF_047462075.1 Synechococcus sp. R55.2 | reverse complement strand
TTGCCGGTTGTTCAGGGTCAGAAGTGGGAAGGACAACTGTTTGGCTCCATCACCCCCGAGCAGAAACACGGCTGGATCCATGTGGATTTGCTGAACGGCAAAGTCTCTCGGCCGGAGCCCAATCAGCGAAGAGAAGCCGCAGGCCAACAGGAAGGGATCCTTGTCTTGAGTTTTTCTAGCGAGTGCCAAAATTACGCTTCCCAAGCAGAGCAGGAGGCGGTGAAAAGGCTCTTTACTAACCTCACCTGGATGATGTTCCATCTGGGAGGTGTGGGTCAAGGAGCTAGAAGACCCTGCTACTCCCGCCAGAACCGGGAGCGGGCTCCCTGGTGGCGCGGCTCTACCCTAATTCCCAGGTCGGAGGATGCCTTTTGGAAGCTGGCGGAGTCGGTGGCCGGGTTTCAGAAGCTTTTCCAAAAGCGCCTGGGCAACTTCTTTGACGCTCTCAAGACTCTAACCAAGCAGGCCATTAACCCCGATAGCCCAAGAAGTGCTGGCCAGGTTCAGAGGGATAAATGGCCGCAAGCGGTGGATGCCAACTGCAGGATCGTAGTCTGCAGCGGCGAGGAAGATTTCAACAAACCCTATGCCCTGGCAACTTTGCATCGCTTAGGCCGACAAGATGAAGGCCGGTACGACAAATTCTTGTGCGGGGGTGTACAGGGAGGTGCTCTGCCCTCTCCGGTTTGGATTGCAGATTTGGATGACTATCAGGTGGTT
>NZ_JANSIH010000224.1:0-721 GCF_047462075.1 Synechococcus sp. R55.2 | reverse complement strand
CCGGCAGGGTGTTGGTGCCTGGAACGGGGATGATCATGGAAATCCCCATCAAGCCGATCCAGGTGCCCAGCCAGACTTGGCCGAGCCGTGTGGTGCAAAGCTGCTTCCAACGGGGGCGGGCAATGTTTTCAATGCGCTGCAACCATGGGATCCCAGCCTGCACCCACTTTTGAAAATGCTTCCGTTCAATAGAGGTCTGCAACACCCATTTCGGCAGCCAAGGAGTGGTTCGCCCTGCCAGCATTTGTGCGGCCAGCAACAGGATGACCACGCCAAAGGGAGTGGAATAGCCGGGAGCCGGCAAGGGCAAAGCAGAAGGGAAAGAGAGCACCGCCAAAAACAAGCCAAAACTGCGCTCGCCCGCCAGTTTTAGAATGTCTTCGATGCGGATCAACCCTTCCGGGGAGGGTTCGGGTTGCTCTGGGCTCTCGGGAAGGCGGGAAAACCGGGCTAGCTCTTGAGACAGACGGGCCATAGAGGGGGCAGGGCTGGAGCGGGCAAAGTTTGGCAACGGGTGGGCACTACCTGGAGGGCCAACGATAGCCTACTGCAAATTCAAGTTGTGTTGGATATCTTGAGCAAAGGGGTGGTTTCGGAGAGGTGACATGCTCGGTGACAGGTTCAAGAGGGCCGTAAACATCAGCAGCCTTGAGCGACAGCAGAAGGCTCCGACTCAGTTCCGCAAAGGGGGGCGTGGGCTGGGATGGCTCCTGCTGCTGGG
>NZ_JANSIH010000223.1:0-724 GCF_047462075.1 Synechococcus sp. R55.2 | reverse complement strand
AGCCGCAGCAGCAGATTGAAGGAATTGACGACGCGACGATTTCGGGATGGACATACTAGTAAACTCCACAGCAGCTGTCTCAGCAGAAATCCGCAAGCGGGAAGGCGAGCATTACCGCCAAACAACTTAGCAAAGCAGAGTTAAACTTTTGTATTCGGTGATACTTTGTACCCAAAAGCTTGGCCTAAAGCTCTGTCCCGTCAATTTGTCAGAGCCATCTTCGCAAAGCAGGCGAGCAAAAGCAAAGTTTGGCTGGAGGAGCATCTATTCTTTTGTCAGATTTTGTCAGAGCCGGTTGGCTGTCGATATGATGATGCTTTTACTGCCCCAGGCATTCCTGGAACCTCTCTCGACGTCTGCCGACACGAACAGCCATGGCCACTCAACCCGTATCCACCTCGCTGATTCGGTTTCTCACCGCCGCCGTAGCCGAGAGCATTCGACGGGCCTCAGAGGCGGGGCAACTGGGATCCCTGGCCCCCCAGCAAGCCACAGCGATTGCCCCCGTGATCCAGATCCCCAGCGACCCTCGCTACGGCGATTACGCCTGTCCCACCCCCCTGGGCATGGCCAAGCTCTGCCGCCTAGCACCGGCCCAGATCGCCCAAACCCTGCAAAAACACTTGGATCTGCCGGACATCGAAACTCAGGTGGCGGGAGGAGGGTATCTCAACTTCCGGCTGGGGGATCCCTTTTTGGCCGAGCGCCTGCAGGAGCTGCTGCA
>NZ_JANSIH010000222.1:0-724 GCF_047462075.1 Synechococcus sp. R55.2 | reverse complement strand
GGGTTATGGCTTCACCAAGACCATGCCGCGGGCCTGGGGGTCAAAGGTGGGATCCAGCCGGGTTTGGGCATTGTACAGGGCGCCGGTCAGATCCGCCCCCTCCAGAAAAGCGCCTCGCAGGTCGGCCCCCCGCAGATCGGCATTGTGTAACTTGGCCCCTGTGAGGTCGGCGCCGGTGAGGATGGCTCGACGCAAGTCGGCCCCGCTTAAGTTGGCCACCTGCAGATTGGCACCCGTCAGATCTGTCTGCTGCAGGTTGGCCTGCGCCAGATCGGCTTCCCACAAGAAAGCCCCTGCCTGAGCTGAGCCACTCAGATTGGCCCCTCTCAAATCGGCCAGATTGAGGATCGCTTGGGAGAGGTCGGCAGCTTGGAGATTGGCCTGTCTGAGGATCGCTTCTTTTAGGTTGGCCCCACTGAGGTCAGCTCCCGGCAGTTCTGCCCCCGTCAGGTCGCAGGCGGGGCAATCTTTGCTGGGAGAAACAATTTGGGATCGGCCCAGTTGGGCATCCAACTCCAGTTGGGCAAAGGCCGCAGCCCCTGGGAAGACCACCCAGCCGAGCAAACTCGCCCCACCCCAGAGCTTTGTGAACCGGAGCCATGCCATTCTTTTCACCGGATCCCCTGCACTGGCGATGGTAGCTGCTCCGGAGCCCAAGCGCTCCCCCAAACCCCCCACCCCGGACCCCCACGGGGGGGGGGGGGGGGGGGGGGGGGGGGGGGTT
>NZ_JANSIH010000221.1:0-726 GCF_047462075.1 Synechococcus sp. R55.2 | reverse complement strand
CTTCAAACCACCGCCGCAAGAGCAGAATCGGGTTAAGGGGGGCGTTGTGCATGGCGCAGAGATCCTCCTGGGCAATCCGATCCACCCCCTTCATACCACGGGATCTCACCTAGGACATCTTGGGTTGAGCCGAAATCCCAAAAAGGGATCCCTTCTCATCTCAAAGCTAGGCACGGGGAGCACCCTTTTTGCTATCCCCAATGGGGGCAAAAGCGGAAACTAGGAGGCTGCTTGCCCCTTCAATCGTTGCAGGGATCGGAACAGGAGAACCACATAGACCCAGAAGATGGGCACAACGGCTGTGGCAGCGGCAGCCGCAACCATTCTCACCCCAAAGTCGCCAACATCAGCCACAACTATGACAAATCCAACTATCAATCCACCCGCAAAACCAAGAATCAAGCCCAGGACCAGAAGGGCCCAAAACACGCCCCACCAACGACCTTTGACGAGATTCCAACTGTAGCGCAGCCCTCCTGTAGTTCCTTGATTTTCTAGAGCAATGGCACAAGGTGTGAGGGCCAGCTTAACCCCTACATAAATGCCTGGAATGATCAGAAAGATGGAGGCAAGGGAAGAGAGGAGTGCTGCTAAGAGGGTGCCCAGAACTAGAGGCACTGCCTTCGAGACAGCTCGGTTGAGGCTGTTGCCCAGCAGGGGAGCTTGCCGCTTCAGGTGCTGATCCACCAGCCACAAGGCTGCTCCAACTAGGATCGGTGCAACAAT
>NZ_JANSIH010000220.1:0-726 GCF_047462075.1 Synechococcus sp. R55.2 | reverse complement strand
TTGGAAGATCCTGACTCGCGGCTGGGTAGAAGCCCTGGATCGTGCTCAAGTGGCCCTCTACGGCTTCCACACCTCGGTCATCCAAGATGAGGTCACGTGCTCCCTGCCCCCTCGTTTTGAGCACTTTGTGGCCGGATCCCGCAGCATAGAAGAATGGCAAGCGGCTATTCGAGAGGCACAGCTGGATGTGCTCCTCTACCCGGAAGTGGGCATTGACCCGGTCTGTGCCCAACTGGCCGCCCTCCGCTTGGCGCCGGTACAGGCGATGGCCTGGGGCCACCCGCAAACTTCTGGCCTGCCGACAATAGACGTTTTCCTCAGCAGCGAGCTGATGGAGCCGCCGGACGGGGCCGGCCATTACACCGAGCAGCTCCTGCCCCTGCCTGGCATCGGCACCTACTATATTCCCCTAGAAGTTGACCCCGCCCCTGTGGACTGGCAAGCTTGGGGGGTGGATCCCGACAGGGTGCTTTACCTCTGCGCCCAATCCCTATTCAAGTACTTACCTCAGTACGACGAGGTGTTCCCCCGCATCGCCCGGGAAGTGGGGAAGTGTCAATTTCTATTTTTGCGGGGCCGCCTCTCCCAAGGGATCCGCGAGCGCTTTTGGCAGCGGCTGCGACGAGCCTTTCAGGCCTATGACCTAGCTGCCGAAGAGTATGTGGTGCTCCTACCAGAACTCTCCCCCGCAGAATATGCGGCCTACAATGCCCTGGGGGATATTTA
>NZ_JANSIH010000219.1:0-26367 GCF_047462075.1 Synechococcus sp. R55.2 | reverse complement strand
CTAAAGCTCAGTAAATTCAGCAAAGTTCAGGGTTTTGGGGGTTAGAGGCATGCTCCGACAAATCTTTTCCCAGGGTCTCTGTTTCCATAAATCCATAAAAGCCATAAAAGAGGGGTCTGGAGGGGGCTGCGTTTGCGCCAGCAGGCCGGAGATCAAGGGCAATACCAGGGAAGGGGCTCAAACTCTGGTGGGAGTTTCTCCCTCTCATAAGGGCTTCTGTTTTATCTTAGGAAGAATCCACCCAGGGATCCCTTAGGTTGTCCTTGGTTGGTATCCCTTTGGCAAGATCCGCTAGCCCAACCCAGGCCATGTTGCCCGTTCGCCCCCGCGAAACTGTTTCCATGTTCACCCGCGACGGGATCCAACTGGACGCGGATGTCTATCGCCCGCAAGGGGAGGGGAGCTACCCGGTTTTGCTGATGCGGCAGCCCTATGGGCGGGCCATTGCCTCGACGGTGGTGTATGCCCATCCCAGGTGGTATGCGGCCCAGGGGTACATTGTGGTCATCCAGGATGTGCGCGGACGGGGAACTTCCAAGGGATCCTTCTACCCTTTCCGCCATGAGGTGGAAGACGGGTTTGACGCCGTCAATTGGGCGGCTGCCTTGCCGGGGAGCAACGGCGTAGTGGGCATGTACGGCTTCTCTTATCAGGGCATGACCCAGCTGTATGCGGCTTCTACCCGTCCCAGCGCCTTGAAGGCCATCTGCCCGGCGATGCTGCCTTACGATCTCTATGCCGATGCCGCTTACCCAGGGGGGGCCTTTGCCTTCTACAACAACCTCAGTTGGGCCTTGCAACTGGAGACCGAAGGGGCGCGTCTCAGGGGGGATGCCAATGCCTACCAAGCGCTTTTGAAAGCTGCCCGCAATCTCCCCCTCTACGACCCTATCCCCCTCAAGCCGGGGGTGTTGCAGCAGTATGCCCCCCAGTCCTATTACTTCGACTGGCTGGAGCACAGCGAGCCGGATGAATACTGGCGCAAGCTCTCTCCCCGTCTAGAGGTGGTGGATCTGCCGATGCTACACATTGCCGGCTGGTTTGACAGCTACCTGAGTGGTAGCCTGCGCCTCTACAAGGAAATGAGCGCCCGCAGCCAGAACCCTCAATACCTGATCATCGGCCCTTGGATCCATCTCCCTTGGGGGCGCAAAGTGGGGGCGTTGGACTTTGGCCCAGAGGCTGTCAGCCCCATCGATTGCCTGCAGGTGCGCTGGTTTGACCAGTTCCTCAAAGGCAAAGATACAGGGATCCTCCAGGAGCCGCCGGTACGCCTGTTCGAGATGGGATCCAACCGCTGGCGCGGCTTTGATGCTTGGCCTACCCCTGAGCCAAAAGCTTTTTACCTACACAGCACCGGCTTGGCTGCCCTTTCAGAAGCAGAGGGATCCCTTCGCCCTGAACCCTCGCCGACGCAACAATCGGATACCTTTGTTCACGATCCCTGGCGACCGGTGCCGGCCTTGGGGGGCCACCTAGTTCAGCCTGCCGGGCCGCAAGAGCGCTCCGCCCTCGACTGCCGCACCGATGTCCTGACCTATACCACTCCGCCGCTGCAAGCCGAGCTGGTTCTGGTCGGGGACATTGCTGTGGAGGTGTACGCGGAGGCCGACAGCCCCAGTTTCGATCTTTGCGCTGTGCTCTCGGTGGTAAGGCCCGATGGGCAGGTGTATAACTTTTCCCAAGGCTATTGTCGCCTACGGGATCCCCAGCCCAGTACCCCCATTCTGATTCCCTGTCAGCCCACCTGTATTCGCATTCCTTGCGGTCATGCTCTGCGCCTCAGCCTTAGCGCGGCTTGTTTTCCGGCCTATCCTGTCAACACAGGCACGGGAATGCGGGAAGAGCGGCTGATTGAGGCCCGCATTCTCACCATCACTCTCCGCAGCGGTGGCGAGACGCCTTCGCGGCTGCACCTGCCCATGGCTTGAAGCCAAGAAGAGACCAAGCTTCGGGATCCCGTTTGCAATCACCCCTTACAAAGAGACACCAAACGTTAGGATAGAAACAGGCAGGGCAAGGGAACACCATGTTGCAAGACCCAAAGTTGATCCGGCACTATCAGGCTTTGACCGATGCTCTGGTGGATACCTGGCAGCGGGGCTACCGGCGCACCGATGAGCTACGTCTGCTGGTGGATGGCTACCTGCTGGCCTTGCGAACTGGCAAACAATTGGAGCCCTTCGAGATCTATCGCATTGAGGACGAGGTCAACCGCTTCCTCTACGATCCGTCCAACTTCATAGATCCGGAATTGGAGCCAGAGGCGGAGCCGATGCGGGGTTATTGATTTTGTGAATCCCTGTTGGCGATCCCTAGAACAGGTGGGGCAAAGTTTTGATTCCAACCTTTTCTGATCTCCCCTCGCCCCTTGGGAGAAAGACTAGGGGGGAGGGCGCTGACTGAGTTCTGGTTTTGTCGAGCATCTTGCGCCTGGTAGGCTGAGAGGGATCGATTCGTTCCTGATTCCAGTCGTATCGGTTCTATGGCGGTTTGGGATAGGGTGATGACCTCCCGGCATCTGCCCCTGCTGGGATCCGGCTTGGGCTTGGGGGTAGCCCTGATCCTCTGGTACGGGGTGTTTGGCTACCACGTGCTGCAGATTGGCCTCTGGCTGCTGAGCATCCTGCTGGTGGGGTTGTATTGGGCGCAGTTTTCCCCGGCTCAACCCCCTTGGGATCCGACGCGGCTGCGCTGGCAACAGGAGCTGTTGCACCTGGGGCTGTTGGTGTTGGTCTTTGCCCCGATCTACCTCTACGACCTGCCCAACATCCCTTTTCAGATCAATACTGACGAGATTGTGATCACCTCCATGGCCCGTCGCGCCTCAGGGGTGCGCTATCCCGATATCTTTGGGCTGATGCCGGAGTATTTCTATTTCCCCCGCTTCATGTTCAGCCTCTTCGGCGGCCTGACGCGGCTGATGGGGGGAGTCACGCTGCTCAATGTGCGCACGGTACATGCCGCCTTCGGGGTCGTCACCATTCTGGTGGCCTACGGGTTTTTTCGGGCATTTTGGGGATCCCGTCTGGCCTTGGCCGGGGCAGCCCTCTTGGGATCCAACCATGCCCTGCTGGCTATTAGCCGTATGGCGATGCGGGAAAACCTCATTGTCTTGGTAGAGTGTGCAGCCTTGGCCTTGATCTTGAAGGGGGTGCGGGAGAAAAACCCCCTGTTGCTCTATCTGGGGGGAGGAGCGGCGGCTTTCTCCCTCTACGGCTATTTGCCGGGGCGGGTGGTGATCCTGCTGGGGTTGCTGTTTGGAGTTCTGTACCTGCTCCTGGGCCGGGAGGATCTCCGAGGAGAAAACAAGCAAGCTAATCCCCTCTGGGTCCTGGCTAAGCTGACGGTGCCCGCGGCGCTGGGCTTTTTTCTGGTGGCTGGGCCCATTCTGGTGGCCACGGTCACAGCACCTGCGGTGAGCGCCGAGTACTCTCGCCAACAATTTCTCTTTTTCCCGGAAGGGCGGGCGTTACAACAGATGTGGGTGAATGCGGCTACGCCAGAGGAGGCGGTCTGGCGCAACATCTTCAACGGCCTGAGTATGTTCAACGACCCCGGCCAGCACGACCGCGGCTACATCTATCCCAACTACGGCCATGCTTTTGTGGATCCCTTGACGGGGGCTTTGATCTGGCTGGGGCTGGGATCCGGCCTCTACCGCCTTTTCAAGAAGCGCAGCCAGCCCCACGACTGGCTCTGTATCGGCAGCTTCCTATTTCTCTACCTGCTGTTTAGCTTGGCCATCACCAAAGCCCCCAACTACACCCGCCTGCTGGTCATTCTGCCCTTCGTGGCCTACCTCACCCTAGAAGGGATCCAGGTGCTCCTGCGGGCGCTGAGCGGTCTTCTGGAGTGGGCAGGATCTCAGGCAAGAGGTTGGTTGCTAGCGGTGGCGATGGGGGGCGCGATCCTGGCGATTGGGGGATGGAACTTGGCAATCTTCGGAGATTTTGTCTTCAAGGGCTGGACTCAAGGCAATGATGTGGGGGCTACCGGGCGCTATGTGGCAGCTCGCCAAGGGGATCCCGACTACCGCTTCTATCTGGCGGCTAGCACTGCCTACCCCTATTTCAGCTGGGGAGAGCCTATCTACTGGCAAAGTTGGATTCAATTTTTTGCTGGGCCGGAGCAGGAGGTGAAGGTTTTTTCCCCAGAGACGTTGCCCGGCCAAGACCTAGAACCGCCGTTTACCCTGTTCACGAATGAGGCAGTATGGGATCAGCAGGGGGCAGAGCTGCAACGGCGCTTTCCCAAGGGGCAGTTGCATCGGATCCCTGCCGAGCGGGGGCTATGGGCCTTTGAGGTGGCGGATCCCTAGAGCTCCCCCCCTGGTTTGGCCAACCCACTGTTCGCGGGACGGAGTCCTTTCGCGTCAGCGGGACGGAGTCCTTTCTTTTTACCAGGCTAAAAGTAGCTGAAAGCACACTATGCAGATCCAGAGCCGCCAACAGTAGAAGAAGTAGAAGAAGATGATAGCGTTCCAGGGATCCCAGACGTGCGTTTTGATGCCTACGACCCGGGCGAGGGGTTTTACGACGAGCTGTTTTTGGGGCGTAACCAGCCCCGTCCTGAGGCGATCCCGTTGATTGAGCGCATTCATTCTCTGGAAGAAGGGGAACTGCAGCAGCGGCAAGCGGCGGCGCAGGCGGCCCTCTTTCAAATGGGGGTGACCTTCAACGTCTATGGCGATAGCCAGGGCACAGAGCGGATTTTCCCCTTTGACATTATTCCCCGTATCGTCTCGGCTTCCGAGTGGCAGCGGCTGGAGAAGGGCCTTAAGCAGCGCATCCACGCCCTCAACCTGTTCATCGACGATGTTTATCACGACCAGAAAATCCTCAAGGATAGGGTGATCCCTGCCGAGCTGATCGAGACGGCCAAGGGATTTCTGCGGCCCTGTGTGGGGCTCAACCCACCGGGGAGAATTTGGTGCCACGTCACCGGCACCGACTTGGTGCGGGATCGGGACGGAACTTGGTACGTGCTGGAAGACAACCTGCGCTGTCCGTCGGGAATCTCCTACGTGCTGGAAAATCGGCGGGTGATGAAAAGCACCTTTCCCTCCCTGTTCAACACAATGGGGATCCGCCCGGTGGACGATTACCCCAGCCACTTGTTGGATACTCTGCTCTACCTGGCGCCGCCGCAACTGGCCAATCCAACGGTGGTGGTGCTCACCCCCGGCATCTACAACTCCGCCTACTTCGAGCATTCTTTCCTCGCCCAGCAGATGGGGGTGGAGCTGGTGGAAGGACGGGATCTGGTGGTGGCAGATGGCTATTTGCAAATGCGCACCACCAAGGGGCTGCAGCGGGTGGATGTGATCTACCGCCGTATCGACGACGACTTCATCGATCCGCTGGCCTTTCGCCCCGATTCTCTACTGGGGGTTCCGGGCCTGTTTGAGGTTTATCGGTCAGGGCGGCTGGCGATTGCCAACGCTTTGGGAACAGGGGTGGCGGACGACAAGGTGATCTACGCCTATGTGCCGCAGATGATCCGCTACTACCTGGGAGAAGAGGCCATTTTGCCCAACGTGCCCACCTACCTCTGCTGGGATCCTAAGGATCAGGCGTACGTACTGGAAAACCTGGACAAGCTGGTGGTGAAGGCAGCCAACGAGTCGGGTGGCTACGGCATGTTGATGGGATCCCAGGCCACACCGGAAGAGCGGGCTGCTTTTGCCGAGAAAATCCGC
This sequence comes from Synechococcus sp. R55.2, assembly GCF_047462075.1. NCBI lineage: Bacteria > Bacillati > Cyanobacteriota > Cyanophyceae > Synechococcales > Synechococcaceae > Synechococcus > Synechococcus sp. R55.2. The sequence goes on along the minus strand of NZ_JANSIH010000219.1, from coordinate 20,666 downwards.
GCCCAACCGCGCAACTACATCGCCCAACCCACCCTGTGCCTTTCTCGCGTGCCCACCTTGGTGGATCGGGGAGAAGGCCCCTGTCTGGAGCCCTGTCATGTGGACTTGCGGCCCTACATCCTCTATGGCAAGGACATTTATGTTCACCCAGGGGGGCTGACCCGCGTCGCCCTCAAGAAGGGATCCCTGGTGGTGAACTCCTCCCAGGGGGGCGGCAGCAAAGATACCTGGGTGCTCTGTGTGGATCCCGGCTGTTGAGAGACGGCTGGCAAAATAGGCTCAAAGTCGCTCGCCCGAACCTCTGCTCCACCGGCCAAAGCGGCTGGCATGTTGAAGCGCCAGATCCACGTAGTGCTGAGCGTGAAGGCGCAGTTGCTCGACCTCTTCCTCGGTGAGGGTGCGGATAACCTTGGCCGGGATCCCTACCGCCAAAGAGTGGGGTGGCACAGACCGGGTGACCACTGCTCCAGCTCCCACCATGCTGCCTGCCCCGATGGTGACCCCGTTCAAGATAATGGCCCCAATCCCGATCAGACATCCCCCCTCGATGTGGGCACTGTGGATGACCGCTCGATGGCCTACGGTCACTTCCTCGCCAACCAGGGTCGGCTGTCCGGGATCCCCGTGCAGGATGGCTCCATCTTGGATGTTGCTGCGGCGGCCAATGACAATGGGCGAGAGATCCCCCCGCAAGATGGCCCCGTACCAGATGCTCACCGCTTCCGAAAGATGGACATCGCCGATCAGTGTGGCATTGGCGGCAATAAAGGCTGCCTGGTCGATCCCTCTCGGCTGCTGCTCTAACCCCACTTTCCAAACGCCCTTGGCAACGGCTTCCATTTCCCCAATCCTACTGCTACCGGGGGTGCGGCAATTCCAGACCTGCCCCAGCGCTCCGCGCCGCCTCCAGTCCCAGAAAAAGAGAGGAGCCAGGGATCCAGAAAATCAACCCGTCCCTTTGCTCCTGTTTCACCATTGTCAATCCATTGCACAATAGCAATGAGATATAAGCAACACATTTGGCTCATTGTCGATAGCTGTGGAAGCGTTCGTTAGATTAATTTCTAACTCTTGTAGGAGAGGGGCTAGGGGTGAGGGATTTTAGCTAAGCCTGCCGTTGCAGCAGGGGAGAGGATTCAGACGGTTGCAAGGGGCGAATGGCAAAGAAAGTTTCGTAGATGCAATCGCCAACGTGGTTCATTTGTAGCTGCAATTTGTCGAGAAACTCATGTAAGCCCTGCTCCATAATGTCGTCGATGGTCAGGTAGTCCAGCTCAGAACGCAGGCGGCCCAAAGCTCGCTCGCTGGGATCCCGCCAAGTATCGGCTGGGGTGCCGGTGATCTGGTGCAGGGATCGATCCGCATGAATAAGACAAAACTGAATGGAGCGGGGAAATTGCCGATCCAAAATCAGGAAAGAGGCCACCTCTCTGGGATTGATGCGGTGCTGGCGGCTGTATTTCCGGTACATTTCATAAGCACTGGCCGACTTCAGCAAAGCAATCCACTGCAACTCATCCAAAGCCGTACCCACATACTGCAGAGAGGGCAGCAAAATAAAATACTTAACATCCAAAATGCGCGCCGTTTTGTCCGCCCGCTCCAAAAGACGGCCAATCTGGCCAAAGTGCCAACCTTCCCCGTGGGTCATGGTGGCATCCATCACCCCGGCGAATAGGTGGCTGGCCAGTTTCACTTCCGTGAAGAAATCGTGGAGCTGACTCAGGTGGGGGCCTTGCTGAGCTGCTTCTTTGACCATCAAATAAAAGCGGTTGACCCGCTCCCACATTTCTGAAGAAATGACCTCCCGCACAGAACGGGCATTTTCTCGCGCCAGCCGCAAACAGGAAAGGATGGAGTTGGGGTAATCCCTATCAAAAGCCAGGAACTGGATGACCGTTTCTTGGGTCGCCTGGCCATAACGCTGGTAAAACAGCTCCTGATCCCCGGTGGTGTAGACGATGGGATCCCACTGCTGGGCGGGACCGCTGGGCAAGTCTAGGATGAGGTTGAGATTGACATCGATGAAGCGGGCGATGTTCTCGGCGCGCTCCACGTAGCGGTTGAGCCAGTAGATGGAATCGGCCACCCGACTCAGCATGCTGTTGCCTCCTCTGGAGTGTCTTGTCTCTGCGCTCCGTTCAAACCCAGCAGGCGGAGCAGCCGCCGCACCTTCACCAGCAGCACCCCCGTCAGGCCGGTCAAGATCCACCCCATCCACTCGGCTGCAGTACCCAGATAGCGCACCTGCACGCGATGATCCCCTGGTGGGATCCGCACCTGCAACAGCCCCACTCCGCTGTGCTCAGCAGACGTGAGGCGACCATCCACCTGTACCCGCCAAGCAGGGTAGTAAAAAGTGCGCAGGACTACCCATTGATCCTGATCGGTGGGGTTAACGGCCCGAAAACGACGGTAGCCATAGCGCCACTGCTCCACTTCCAACAGTGGCTCCAGATTGCCTTGCTCTTGTCCAAAATCCACTACGTCCCCCTGCCACCGCAGCAGCGGATCCACCTCTGGGGGCGGCATGGGCAGGGTTGCTTGGCGAGGTCGGTACTCCAGCACATCCACCAGCGCCAGCCCGTCGGGAAAGCGCCAGTGCATGTGGAGAAAAGCAATGCCCGGTCGCTCCTGGGGCTCATTGGGAAATGGCTTGGCGGCAGACAGCTCTTGAAAAGTCTGGATGGTTTGCGGGTCAAACCAGGCTCTGGACAAGACCTGCCAGCCCTGCCAGCTTTGTATCCCCATTGCCAGACCTATCCCCACAATCAAGAGGATCCTCCAGCCCTTTTGCCCCCACCCCCAGGCGGCCAGGGATCCCAACAGCCAGGGCACGGTTACCGCCGTCACCGCCATCCAGCGCCAAGAAAACTGAATGCGGCGCAGGGGCAAAACCCACTCGTAGAGCCAACCCAGCAGATCCGTCATCATCAGCAAGGCCACCAAGCTGGCCCCCAAGCTGTAGAGCAGGATGGCTTTGGCCAGGGGAGCAGAGGATTCTAAGGCACCATGGGACTCCGTCTCGCCAGCGCGAACGGAATGGATCGGGGTCATCCCCCTTGTCCTGCGGGCCAGCCATTCCCAGAAAACCAGGATCCCAGCACCCAAGACAACGGCCACCATCCAGATCCAGTACCCCACCAGGCCGCTCTCAAACCAGTGCTGCGTCAGTTGTGGCTGGAGCCGGGTCAGCCCACTCACCATCAAACGATGTTGGGGCATGTACTCTTCGACGAAATTGACGAAGTCCACCTGGACAAAGCGCTGATCCCAAAAGGCTGGCAGCAGATAAAACGCCGTCCACCCCAGCCCCAGCCCAAACCCCAAGTAGCAGCGCCCCACCCTGGGCCAGAGGGGATCCCAGCGGCCCAGCACCCAAGGCAGAGGCAGCCAAGTTAGCGTAAAGACCAGCAAAGTGGGCAAGTGAGATAGGGCCAACAGGCCGTAGCTAATGGCTAAGGCCACAATCGGCCAAAGGGACTGGGGCCGGCAGATCACCTGGACTGAGGCCCAGAAAATCCAGGGAGAGACAGCAATGGCCCACACTTCCCCCATTGCCCCCCGTTGGTAAATATCCACCAGCCAATAGGGGCCGGCCATACCCGCCAGAGCCAAAACCAGAGCCCAAGCCCAGGGGATGAGTTGCCGGAGAAGGGCATACAGCCCTGTCCCGAAGACCGCCATTGCCAAGCCCATGCTGGCCACCAAAGAGGTGGGCATGTCCAGCCCCAGCAGGCGAAACGGCAGAGGGGCCACCATGCACAGAGGGGGGTAAAAGGCAAAGGTAGGATTGCCGTAGCCGAAGTTGGAATACTCCAGCCAGCGGGGGTAGAACTGCCCGCTGAAAAACTGTCGCTGATACTGAAAGGCCCAACTGAGGTTGAAGTGGGTGGAATGAGTGATGGGATATCCCTGGTGCAGCATGGGCCAGAGCAGCACCACGACTCCCACCAGCAACCCTATCCCAACACCCCTCTCCGGTTGGCACAACGCTTTTAGCATTTCTCGGCGTTGTCCCCATCCTCTACCTCGAAGGGCCCAGACTTCCCCCCATACTTGCGCAACAGCCGGATGTTTTCGATCACCATCGTCTTTTCCAGGGCCTTGGCCATGTCGTACAGGGTGAGGGCGGCCACGGAAACAGCCGTCAGAGCCTCCATCTCCACCCCTGTTTGGGCGTTGGTTTTTACTGTAGCGGTGATCAGAAAGCCGGGCAGATGGGGATCCGGATCCAGATCCACAGTGACGCTGCTCAAGGGGAGAGGATGACACAGCGGGATCAGATCGGCGGTGCGCTTGGCAGCCATGATCCCGGCCAGCCGGGCTGTTTCCACCACATTCCCTTTGGGCCCTTGACCGGCCAAGATGGTCTGCAAAGTCGTTTCTGACATGCGTACCTGTCCTTGGGCAGTGGCCAAGCGGGCAACCATGGGCTTGTGTCCCACTTCCACCATTTGTGCTCGGCCAGAGGCGTCCAGGTGGGTGAGGGCTTGCCCAACAAAGGACTCTGTCCTGCTGGCGCGACTAGAACTCGAATCCGATGGCACCCCGGCCTCCCACAATCCTTGAGAGCTGAAGAGTTGGCTTAGGCTCCGATGAGGTCGGCAAATCGGCAACCAGACCCGCAGGGACTTGACAACTAGTAGCGAATCCAGGCATAGGCGGCATCAGAGAGCACCGGCACCTCGGCGTAGTGGCCGCGAATGTTTTGCACCCAGGCGTAGACGGTGATGGCAATCACCCCCAAGAGAGCCGTGGTGGCCAAAATGCTGACCATCGCTGCCAGGCCAAGGTTGCCGAAGAGTATGCCAAACGCCTGCATCAGCACCTGCACCAAGAACAAGGCAATGTTGAGCAAGAGCGCCTGGATGGTGTTGAAGCGAACAAAATGGGCTACGCGGGTGTTGCGGATCACCAGGAACAGCAGAGCCAAAAACACCCCCATTCCCAGCCAGCCCGTGGCCAGGGGCACCAGACGAAACAGAGGCGCAAAAATGGGGATCAGCCCTGGCAGAGATTGAAACAACCCAGAGGGCAAAAAGCCCAAGGGCAGAGCCGATACCAAAGGCAAAAGGTAGGGAAGGGATCCCCACAGCCGATTGATGGGAGTGATGTCGCCGCGCCAGGTCATAATCCGCCGATCCCCATAGGTGCAATGGTTACTGGAGCTGGCTTGTCGGTGCGCTTCTGGGATCCCCGCAAGCTACAGGTCGGAAAGAGAAAGCAACACCCAAGCCTTGGGCCTATTGTAGTCGATGGATTTGGGTGGCTCAACGCGCTTGGCCGCAAGCCGGCTTCTGCTTTCCAGTGAGCAGAAAAACTCGAGGCCAAAACGTTCAGAGTGAGCGCTCCGATGAATCCAGGCTGATATAATCAACGGCAAATTCTGGCTGCATCACCGGTTTTTCAGGTTCTCTACATTTTTCAGCTTCCACCATGAAGATTTCATTGTCTCCCGCTGCTGGCGTTGTCGGAGCTTTTGTCTGGCAAGTTTGGTCTGGGCTGATGGGTTTTCTCAACGACCGTCTGTTGCCGGAGCGCTATCACATTCGGCCCGAAGCTTTGCCGGAGTGGATTGCCCAGGTGTGGGCAGGCTATCTGCGCTATCGGGAAGCCTCTCGTCCGGGGGCGATCCAGTTTCGCGGCTTGACGGTGGATCCCAGCCGAGATCTGCGCTCAGCTCACCTCGGATCCCGTCCGCTCCGCTACCGCGGCTGCCCCATGGAGACGGTTGCCCGACCTGGGGATCCCTCTCCTGCCGTCCAACCCATCCCTGAAAAGGCTTTTGTGCCCCCCTACTGGAAACTCCTCAATACGCTGCGCTTGAAGTTGAGCCTGGCCGATATTGATCGCTACCCCGTCACTCCGGCCCTGCAGCGGGTTTACCGCGGTCAAGAGTTCTGACAGCGCTCTGCTCCTTAGCGGCAATGGGGTGTTGATGCCGGGGATCCCTGCAGTGGGTGGGGATCCCTTTTTGGACTTTGTTCGCGACAGCGGGACGGAGTCTCCGGATTGGACTTGTAGGTTTGGGTGCGGGTGGTTTCTCCTGAGGGGAAAGCTGAGAAAGACTGCAAAAAAACTTAAGGTCACTTTCCCGCTGGGGGATAAGAGCCCCTACAGTGGATAAAGAAGAACATGGTGCTCCGCACCGCCAACGCAATGAGCCTTGTTATGTCCAAAAGCGGCATGCTCCTACTGAACTTGGGGGGGCCAGAGACCCAGGCTGATGTGCAGCCCTTTCTTTACAATCTGTTTGCCGATCCCGAGCTGATCCGGCTGCCGTTTCCCTTCTTGCAGCGGGCCTTTGCCTGGGCCATCTCCACACTGCGGGCCGAAAAATCCCGCCGCAACTACGCGGCCATTGGGGGGGGATCCCCCTTGCGGCGCATTACTGCTGAGCAAGCGCGAGAACTGCAGGCCCACCTGGTGGCTGAGGGCTATGACGTGCCGGTGTATGTTGCCATGCGCTACTGGCATCCGTTGATCGAGTCGGTGGTGCAGCAGATCAAGTCGGATGGGATCACCCGCTTGGTGGTGCTGCCGCTCTACCCGCAGTATTCCATCAGCACGACGGGATCCAGCTTTAAGCTGCTGGATCGGCTCTGGGCTGAAGATCCGGAGCTGGCATGCATCGAGCGCTGCCAGATCTACTCCTGGTACGATCAGCCTCAGTACGTGCAGGCGATGGCCAGAGCAATTCGGGAACAGTTGGATGGATTTGCCGAGCCCGAAGGGGTGCATGTGCTGTTCAGCGCCCATGGCATTCCCGAAAGCTATGTCACCGAGGCCGGGGATCCCTACCAACGGGAAATGGAAGCCTGCGTGCGGCTGATCTGGAAGCAGGTGGGACGCCCCAATGACCACACCCTCTCCTATCAAAGCCGGGTGGGTTCGGTGCGGTGGCTGCAACCCTATACCGAACGGGTCATCCTGGAGTTGGGATCCCAAGGCGTGAAACAGTTGCTGGTGGTGCCGATTAGCTTTGTGTCGGAGCACATCGAGACCCTGCAGGAGATTGACATCGAGTATCGGGAACTGGCCCATCGAGCTGGGATTGCCGATTTTCGCCGTGTGCCCGCCTTAAATACCGACCCTCTGTTCATTGCCGGCTTGGCGGCGCTGGTGCGGCCTCATCTGCTCACTCCAGGCTTGGCAGCTCCTGCCTTTGTCCCTGCTGCTGTGGGCAGCTCGCTGCTGGAGCGGTAGGGAAGAACGCCAGGCATTTCATTGTTGCTCTGCTCATTGTTGCTCTGTAACGCTGACGCGACCAGACGAGGACGCTGACTTCATACCCCCAGAAGCGTTCTCCTACCACCCCAGGTGTCTCATCTTCATGGAGTTTTGACTGGGAATGACCCTAAGCCTGAGCGAAGCCTTGCTGACGAAGTGGCTGCTGACCTATTTTTACCAACGGCTGCCTTTCCCCCAAGAGTGGCTGCCGCAGAAAAGCTATTGGGTAGGGGGATCCCTGCGGGATGCTTACCTGGCTTGGCTGCAGGGCCGTGCTGCTGGGGATCCCGCTCGCGACGGTGGGATGGAGTCCTCAGCGTCGGTGGATTTGGACCTGATGTGCGCTGTGGATCCCGTGGGCTGGGCAGCGGCAGTGGCACGGCGGTTGGGGGCGGGCTTTGTGGTGTTGGATCCCGAACGGCAGATTGCCCGCATTGTGTTGGCAAAGTTGACCGTGGACGTGGGGCTGCAGGCGGGATCCACCCCTGAGGCGGATCTGGAGCAGCGGGACTTCACCTGCAATGCCCTGGCCTTGGATCTGCAAAGGGAGCAACTGCTGGATCCCACGGGCGGACAAGCCGATATTCGCCAGAGCCGGATGCGCATGGTACACCCCGACAACCTCAGTGCCGATCCGGTGCGGCTGTTGCGGGGTTATCGACAGGCGGCTCAGCTGGGGTTTGGGCTGGATCCGGCTACGCAAGAGGCAATCCGGGAGCGGGCTCCCCTTTTGGCGAATGTGGCGGCAGAACGGGTGCGGGCAGAGGTAGTGGCCCTGTTGGAGGCAGGGATCCCAGGGCTGGCTCACCTACAGGCGGCGGTGGCGGCGGGGTTGCTGCAGGCTTGGCTGCCCCACCTGAAGCCGGAAAGTCCGGGCTTCCCTCAAGCTCAGGCCGTGTGGGAGTGGGCCGGGCGCTGGCAACCGCTCTATCCCCGCACGCTGGCAGAGCTGGCCCAGCCCTTGACATCCTCACGCGAAGGGCGCGGCAGGCTGTTGGCAGTGGTGCTGGCGGCCTTGTTGTGGGATCCAGCGGGAACTGAGGACTCTGTCTTGCTGACGCGAACGGCAGAAAGGGTGGAAACCGAGCTGGAGCGGCTGCGCTTCAGCCGAGCGGAAATGCGGGCCATCCAAAAGCTACACCATCTTCTGCCTCAGCTTCAGCTTCTCCTGACGGACTCCCCCACCCCTGCGCAACAGTGGCGGCTTTACCAACAGGCGGGATCCCTGTTCGGCGGCTTGGCGCTGTTGGCGGTGGCTACGGGCGGCGACCCTCAAAAGCTGGAGTCTTGGCTCAAACGCTACGAAGACCCCCAGGATCCCCTGGCCCATCTGGTGCCCCTGCTGGATGGCCGCGATCTGCTGCACAGCTTGGGGGCCAAACCCGGCCCCTGGGTAGGCCAGTTGCTGCAAGACCTCCAGGAGGCGCAGGCTTGGGGGCAGATTCAAACTCGTGCCGAGGCGCTCTCTTTTGCCCGCCGGTGGCGTGGCCAGCAAAAAGACTAGCCGAAGCGATAGCCGAAGCCGCGCACCGTCACCAAATACTCTGGGTTGCTGGGATCCAGCTCCAATTTTTCCCGCAGCCAGCGGATATGTACATCGACGGTCTTGCTGTCGCCCATGAAGTCGGATCCCCAGATGCGCTCCAGAAGCTGTTCCCGCGTCCAAACGCGGCGGGGGTTGGACATAAACAGCTCCAACAGGCGAAACTCTTTGGGGGAAAAACTCACCTCGACGCCCCGCACCAACACGCGGCACTCCTGGGTAAACATACACAGATCCCCGTAACGGAGCACCGTGGCATCGCTGGCTTGGGCCAGTTGTTGCCGGCGCAACACCGAGCGACAGCGGGCGATCAGCTCCCGCATACCAAAGGGCTTGGTCAGATAATCGTCGGCCCCCAGTTCCAAGCCCACCACCCGGTCGGTTTCGCTACTTTTGGCCGTCAACATCAAGATGGGAATCGTGTTGCCCTCCCTGCGCAGCAGCCTGCATAGATCCAAACCGTTCAAGCTGGGCAACATCAAATCCAGGATCATCAAATCCAGCCGCTCAGCCGTATGTACCACCTCAAGGGCTTGCCGACCATCAGCGGCCTGTAAAACTTGATATCCCTGTTCTTCTAAAGCCAGGGCAACCGTTTCCCGAATGGCATCCTCGTCATCCACCACCAGCAGGGTCTCCAGATGGGAAGCAGCTTCCTTGGCTTGAGGAAGTGGACCGGTCATGGAGAGGGTTGCTTCCATACAGAACTCCGTTGCGCCTGCACGCAAGTGCTCCGCACCGCCGTCACGAACGCGGAAGCGTCACGTAGCGATAACAGCCTCACAGGGTGAGAAGGGCAAGTGCCGCCACCTTCAACAGCAGCCCCCCGATAGGATATCAAACTTCCAGGGCAGGCCAATAAAGAGAACAGGGGCGGACTGACTTGCACAGGGCCTTGAGACGGCGAATGGAACCGAAAGGATTCCAAAAACCTGCAATTCAGGATGATTGATTTAAGATCTCTAATGTGGAGCCGCCCCTACCCACGCCTCATGGTGCTCTGCACCCCTCCCGCGAACGGCAACTCACGCTTTAAGGACTCCGTCCCGCTGTCGCGATTGGCCGGAAACCGGTTATGTCTGCTTCCCCTTCTGCACTCTGGGCCACTGGCGGAGCCATTCTGCGGCTGTTGCGCTGGCACAAGCCGGCAGGGCGACTGATTTTGATGATCCCGGCGCTGTGGGGAGCTTTTTTGGCCGGACGGGGAACGCCCCCTTGGCCGTTGGTCGGGATCATCATTTTGGGCAGCCTGGCTGCCAGTGGGGCAGGCTGTGTCATCAACGATCTTTGGGATCGAGATTTGGATCCGCTGGTGGAGCGCACCCGCCATCGCCCGTTGGCCAGCCGGGAGTTGACCGTTGGCGTCGGGATCCTGATGGCGGTGGTGAGTTTGGCCTGTGCGGCAGGGCTGGCGCTGTTTCTCAACCCGGTTAGCCTTGCCCTCTGTGTGGCGGCGGTGCCGGTGATCCTGCTCTATCCGGGGGCCAAGCGGGTGTTTCCGGTGCCGCAGTTGGTGCTGGCTCTGGCGTGGGGATTTGCCGTGCTCATCAGTTGGACGGCGGTGAGCGGCCAAGATGCCAACACACCCCTGTGGGAAGAGGGGCTGGGCTGGCTGTGGCTGGCCACGGTGTTGTGGACACTGGGATTTGATACCGTCTATGCTCTTGCGGATCGGGAGGACGATGAGCGGGCCGGGATCCATTCCAGCGCCCGTTTTTTCGGGCAGCGGACGCCGACGGCGGTAGGGCTATTTTTTTTGGGCACTGCCATCGCGCTGTTGGGGGTAGGCCTCAGCCTACGGTTGCATGGAGTTTATTTTGTCAGCTTGGCCATCGTCACTGTCCTCTGGGGCCGGCAAACCTGGCAGCTCCACCAAAGGAATGCCTCTCCCACCTTGTACCTGGCCATCTTCGGCCAAAATGTGGTGCAAGGGTTTATTCTGCTGGCGGGGATGATCGGCGGATCCCTGCTGGCCTGAGGGATCCCCTGGCCTCTCGCATGGCCAGATGCCTCTCTGAAGAACGCCTTGCCCCTCAGCCGACGCTGGGGCTGCCTCTTTGGGAAGGGATCCCGACAAATCTCCGGACTGGCAGGAATCGGCCCAGGGCCATGGGCAAACGGTAGAATGAGACGATTAATTGCAGGATCCCAGCCTCCGATGGCCCCACTGAGCAGCGGTGAGCCTCCCTATGACATTCTTATTCTCTCAAACGGCCCTGGAGAGCTGACCACCTGGGTGCGTCCGGTGGTGATGGAATTGCGCCAGCAACTGCCTCAGGCACGCCTCTCCCTGGTGCTGTCCCCCTGCCCCCATGCTTCCGGGCAAGAGATGAAGATAGCGCAAGCGTTCGTCGACGTGGATCGGGTGCAGGATCCCGATTTTTTTCTGGCTTTTTTGCTTACTGGCCAAACCGAAGAAGCCTGGAATTGGGCCAAGCGAGGGGTGGTGCTGTTTCTGGGGGGGGATCAGTTTTTTGCCGTCTGGATTGCTCGCCGCTTGCGCTATCGGCTGGTGGTCTATGCTGAGCATCAACCCCGTTGGCGGCCTTGGGTACATGCTTTCGCCGTGCGAACCGAGGCAATCAAACGCCGCTACGATGGCGGACGGCTGCTGGGCCACCCTTGGGCCCACAAAATGCACGTTGTCGGGGATTTGATGGCGGATGGCGTAGCCAGCGCTGTCTATTTGCCGGGGGTGCCCCTTTCCGGCTGGCTTGGCAGCAGATCTCCTGCCGCTGCCTCCAAACCCACGGCAGGCTTTTCTTCCCCAACCCAAGCCTTTGGCCTGCTCCAAGATGCATCTCCCAGCTCCATCGGCGAGGGGGAGCCTGTAAGAACTGCGCCAGAGAGAGTGGGGAACCGCTTCACCGATCGCGTAAGCGGGCCGGAGGCCTTTCGCGTAAGCGGGCCGGAGGCCTTTGAAGAATTGCTACCGCGCGGCTGGCAGCGTCTGAGCGATGAGAACCGCACCCACTATCAGGTGGGGCTGCTCCCAGGCTCCAAGCCAGCCAAGCTCTCCTTGGGGGTGCCATTGGTGTTGGCTGTGGCCGATGAGCTGCGACAGATGCTGCCGAATGTCCGCTTTGTGATCCCGGTGGCCCCAGGACAAACCCCCCAGTCGTTGGCAGCCTATGCTCATCCCAGGCTCAATCCCGATATGGCTTTGATCTATGGCACCTCAGCCATTCTGGAGCAGACCAATCTGGGATCCCAGTTTGTTACCCCCTTTGGCAGCACGGTGCAATTGTGGACAAGCTTCCCTGCCTATTCTGTGCTGGCCAACTGTGATCTCTGTCTGACCACCATTGGCGCCAACACCGCCGAGCTGGCCTATTTGGGGGTGCCGATGGTTGTGGTGATCCCTACCAACAAGCTGGAGGCAATGCGCGCCTGGGATGGGATTCTTGGCCTGTTGACCCGCCTTCCAGGCTTGGGCACTTGGCTGGCCCGCGCCGTCAACAGAATTGCTCTGCGTTGGCTAGGTCACTTGGCTTGGCCGAACATCTGGGCGGGGCGAGAGGTGGTGCCAGAGTTGCGGGGCCATTTGCGCCCGGTGGCCGTGGCCGAGCAAATGCGAGTTCTGTTGGAAGATCCCCAGCGCCGTCAGCAAATGCAGACAGAACTGCAGCGGCTGGGGGGAAGGCCGGGAGCCGCGCAAGCCATTGGAGAACTGGTGGCTCAGCAGTTGAGTAAAGGCTAGGGCAGAAGGCAATTTGCTTGAGCTCGACCCAGTGGAGAGTTGCGCGAGGAGCTCCCTTGGCGCGATTGGAGATCTCTCCTTGCTGCCGGCAAAAAGTGCTAAAAGGGGAGTGGAGGTTCCTAAACGGAGACCATTCATGCTGACGGAGGCCGAGCAGTCGGCGGTGGAAAGCCCCAAAACGGGGGAGGGCAATTCTCTCCCTGCTGGCAAGCCGGAGCCAAAACTGGGGTTCTGGCAGCAATTTTGGGAGGATGTTGATTGTGTCTTCGATCGGGATCCGGCAGCACGCAATCGCTGGGAGGTCATCTTCACTTATCCCGGTGTGCATGCTCTGTTTTTGCACCGCATCGCCCACTGGCTGTGGAAACGGCGCTGGTTTTTCCTAGCGCGGCTGCTCAGCTTCTTGGCTCGTTCTTTCACATTGATTGAAATCCACCCGGCAGCCAAGATTGGGCGGCGCTTTTTCATTGACCACGGCTGTGGGGTGGTGATCGGTGAGACGGCAGAAATTGGTGATGATGTTACCCTCTACCACGGGGTCACCTTGGGGGGTACCTCTTGGAACAAGGGCAAACGTCATCCCACCCTGGAAAACGGGGTGATTGTCGGCACGGGGGCCAAGATTCTGGGGCCGGTTCGCATTGGGGAAAAAGCTCGTATCGGAGCCAACGCGGTCGTGATTCAGGATGTAGCTCCCGGCATGACGGTGGTTGGGATCCCAGGCCGTGCGGTCATCCCGCCCCATCAGCGCCGCATCCCCGCCCATGGCATTGACCTGGATCACCATCTCATGCCTGACCCAGTGGGACGGGCTATCGAACAGTTGCTGCACCGTATCCAAGATCTGGAAGCCCAGGTGGCCCGCCTTAACCGGGAGCGGGAACAGGTCCGGCAGGATCAGGTGAGAGGCGAAGCAGAATATTCCTGATCCGTCCTGCTGATGCGAACGTTCGACTGCTTCGTTTATGGGTGATGGCGGTAGCTGTAGGGTTATCTGTTAGTGCTTGATCTAAAATGGTTCGGAAGTTGTCTGTTAAAATCATCACGGTTTAGGCAATGTGTAGAGTTATCTAGTGAAACAGTGGGTTGATTGAGCATGAGCCTGGAAACTATTGCTTTGATAGGGGTATTAACGCTACTGACAGCAAGTTTAGGGACTGACTTTTTCTGGGTTGTTGTAGTTAAACAAGCTTTTCAGCGCATCAGCGACCAATCTCTTCTGGAGGTAATGGGTAATATTCACTTACAATCTGCCAAGTTTATGCCCGTTGTTTTTCTGGCTATGCTTGCCTGTGCCGTTATTTTGAATGTAGTTTCAAGTTCTCGCTCAGAGCCGTATTTGTTGAGAATCGGGTTAATCAGTTTGGCTGTGTATTTCGCATTGGTTTTCATTGGTTCTGTTCCGATAAATAACACTATCGTATCGATGTTGAACGGTGCTGGATCGCAATTCACCATTCGAGAATTACAGGGTAGATGGGATATGCTACTTTGGTTCCGTTTATTCAGTATTTTGGTCTCTTACTGGTCATTTCTTCACTACGCATTGAATCCAAAGGTGAAGTCTTTTTAGTCAACTAAACCGAAAAGTTAGAGACAGCGCGCAGTCGAACAATTCGGTTGCAGCGGACGGTTGGGAGATATTGGTGGGGGGCAAAGGTTACTTGTCGCCGCTGAACCGAGCCGATCTGAAGATTTGTCTGAACCAGGTGGCTGGACAAGAGGGTCCAGCTTTCGGGGTATGCTGTGAGAGCGCTGGCCAGCTTTTTCCTCTGAATCTCTATTGGGTAACGCCGTCCGATGTCCCTTGTTGCTCCGCAACCCTGTCGCGAACAGGATTCTGTACCGTTGGCTTTGTTGAGTGTATCCGACAAAACCGGACTGATCCCGCTGGCCCAGTCCCTCGTGCAAGAGCATGGCTTTCAACTGCTCAGCAGTGGGGGAACCGCCAAGGCGCTCTCAGAAGCTGGGATCCCGGTCACCCCTGTCTCTGCCCACACTGGCGCGCCGGAAATCTTGGGGGGAAGGGTGAAGACGCTGCACCCCCGCATCCACGGCGGCATTTTGGCCCGCCTGGAATGCAGCGAAGACCGGGCAGACCTAGAGGCGCTGGGGATCCCTCCCATCCAACTGGTGGTGGTCAACTTCTACCCTTTTGAACAGACAGTGGCCCAGGCAGGAGTGTCTCTGGAGGAAGCTTTTGAGCAGATCGATATCGGCGGGCCCACTTTGGCGCGGGCGGCAGCCAAAAATTATCCCCACGTCACGGTGCTGACGGATCCCAGCCAGTACCCCCAGTATTTGCAACTGCTCTCCGGGGCCTATGGGGAAACAGAGCGGCTGGCGTTTCGCTTCCAGTGTGCTCGTCGGGCCTTTGAGCAGGTACTGGCCTACGACCGCGCCATCGTCACCTACCTGGCTCGCCTGGAGCTAGCAGGTCCCTCCCAGTCCTCCGCAGCTGCCGCTGAAGACAGGTTTCAACTGCAAGGGATCCTGTGGCAACGCCTGCGCTACGGGGAAAATCCCCATCAAGCTGCCACTTGGTATGTGACGGATCCGGCTGCCCCCGGCTGGCACCGGGCTAAGCAGTTGCAGGGGAAGGAGCTGAGCTACAACAACCTGCTGGATCTGGAGGCGGCCCGTGCCCTGGCGGCAGAGTTAACCTTGTTACTCCGCAATGCTGATGCGACGCGGCCCACTGACGGGAAGGGCTCTGTGTCTTCTGGCTCTGCTCGGAGGGAGTTCTTGCAACCTGAACAAGCGGTGGCGGTGGTGGTTAAGCACAACAACCCCTGCGGGGTGGCCATTCGCCCATCGCCGGCTGCCGCCCTCGAGGCTGCCCTGGCTGCTGATCCAGTTTCGGCCTTTGGGGGCATCGTCGCCCTCAACCAACCCTTGGACGCAGAGACCGCCCGACGGCTGGTGGAGCCTTTTTTGGAGTGTGTGGTGGCTCCCGATTGCACTCCAGAAGCGGCTGAGCTACTGTCAGTCAAAAAGAACTTGCGGGTCTTGATCTTGCCGGACTTGTGTGTGGGGCCTGCCCAAACAATCCGCACCCTGGCCGGGGGCTTTCTGGTGCAGGATGCCGACTCACCTGTTGTGCCGCAACGCTGTCGCGACCAGGGACTGACGCAAACCGACAGCCCCCCCTCTTGGCAAGTGGTCACCCAACGCCAGCCCACCCCCGCAGAATGGGCAGATCTGGAATTTGCCTGGATAGTCTGCAAACATGTGAAATCCAACGCCATTGTCGTCGCCAAGCAGAGGCAGACGCTCGGCGTCGGAGCCGGACAAATGAATCGGGTGGGAGCAGCGGAGATCGCTCTCCAGCAGGCGGGATCCCAAGCAGCAGGAGCTGTTTTGGCCAGCGATGGCTTCTTCCCCTTTGCCGACAGCGTGGAGATGGCTGCCCAAGCAGGGATCCGCGCCATCATCCAGCCGGGGGGGAGCATCCGCGATGCCGATTCCATTGCTGCTGCCAACGCTGCCGGTATTGCCATGGTTTGCACCGGCATACGTCACTTTCTGCACTGAGCCCGCCTTTCTGCTCAAGAGAGAAATCTTCCCAAGAGAGACAAAGAGTAGGGAGTATCCTCAACTTTAGGGCAACCCCCAGGCTCTGGCCCGCTCTGCCAGCCAGCCCTCAGCCCGCAAATTCTCCAGTTCTCGGCGCACCCGCAGCCGCAATTCGGCGTGCTGCAGCCCCTTGGGCATGGCAATGCCCAGCCCCACCGTTGCCAAGGGGGATCCCAGAAATTGAAACTGTTGCTCCGCAGCGCTTTCGCGACGGGGATGCTCTGCTAGCCACCCTGCCAGCACCGAGCGATCTGCTGCCCACCCCTGCACCGCCCCTTTCAGGAGCAGTTCCGCCCCTTCTCGGTAGGAATCGACAGGCACCAACTCCACCCCTGGCAGGTATCGATTCAGCAGGGGAATGGCGCTGGAACCGCGCAAGACTGCAACGCGACCGCCCCGCAAGTCCGACCAGCTTTCCCAGTTGTGGGAACGAGCCACAACCAAGCTGGGGCCATCCTGATAGTAAGCAGAAGTGAACTCCACCTGGCGCGCCCGATCCGGGGTAATGCCGATCTGAGCAATGGCCAAATCCACCTGGCCGTCAGCCAGCACCTGCAGCCGCTCTACATTCGAGACCGGCACCAACTCCACAGCCTCTGCCGAGTCCAACAGCCGGGATCCCAGCTCACAAGCCAGCTCGATCTCAAACCCCTGCAGATCCCCTTGGGGAGTGCGAAACCCCAGCGGCCTCAAGTTGTCTTTTACGGCAACGCGCAGCCGTCCAGAATCCACAATCTCCGGCCAAGGACGAGCCACAGTAGGGATCCCTCTCCCCAGGCAGGCGAGGGCCAGAATGGCTGCCAGGAAGGACTTCTGGATAGCCGTCGGAACCTCCTCAGGAGGCGCGAGACTGGCGCGCTGCCTCCACCACCTGGGTAAAGGCCTCTGGATCCAGGAAAGCCAAGCGGGCCAACATTTTGCGGTTGAGCTGGATATTGGCTTTTTTGAGACCATCGATGAACTCGTGGTAACGCAGGCCCTGGGCACGGGTGGCCGCGTTGATGCGGGTAATCCATAGGCGACGAAAATCCCGCT
The DNA here is from genome assembly GCF_047462075.1 of Synechococcus sp. R55.2. Classification (NCBI taxonomy): domain Bacteria; kingdom Bacillati; phylum Cyanobacteriota; class Cyanophyceae; order Synechococcales; family Synechococcaceae; genus Synechococcus; species Synechococcus sp. R55.2. The sequence continues at coordinate 3,579 of NZ_JANSIH010000219.1, read as the reverse complement.
TCTTGCGACGGCGATCCCGGTAGGCGCTGCGCAAAGCCTTCATCACCTGCTGGTTGGCGGTGCGGAACAGCTTTGAACCAGCTCCCCGAAAGCCTTTGGCCAGCTTGAGGATCTTTTTGCGGCGCTTGCGGGCGACATTGCCCCGTTTGACTCTCATGGCAGTAACTCAATAGGAACTTGAACAAACTCAAACTGAAGGGTAGAAGCACTCCGTCCTGCTAACGGGATCGGAACTGCTGTCGCCAATGCCAGCCCCTGAAATCTTCTTGCCGGCGCGAGCGGGATCCCGGCTAGTGGGTGTTGGGCAACATCAGGCGCACATTGACCACATCCCGCTTGTCCACCAGGGCCACACCGGCCAATTTGCGTTTGCGCTTGCTGGTTTTGTGCTCCAGCAAGTGGTTGTGCCCGGCCCTGCGACGCATAAACTTGCCGCTGCCGGTCAGGCGGAAGCGCTTGGCTGCTGCCTTGCGGGTTTTGATTTTGGGCATGATGGTAACCCCAGAATACGCGGGGCCAGAGCTAAAGGTCACAGCCTTCTAGCATAAGCCATAGAAGAACAAGAGGGCAAATGCCAAGGTTCGTCCCGCTGAGGCAAGGGAAAGGGGTCGAGAAACTCTCAGGAGACTGAGTTTTGAGGCTCCAGCAGCAGCACTTGCCAGCGCAGCAAGCGTTGCAGTTGCTCGAAGCTCAGGGGGCACTCTAGGCCAGCCTGGATCTCTTGGACGGTGCGGATCCCGTCCACCTGTTGGAGAAAGGCGAAGGCTTCTTCGCTCAGGGAGATGGCTTCGTAAGCATAGTTGAAAATGCTCCGCCCCGGCCACAGGCCCAGACAGGGGCTGAGGTGGGCAATGGCTGATGCTACACTTTCCGGGCTTGTCCATTCCCAGCGGCGGATGGGGGGCTTACCGAGAAACAGCTCGTAGTGGGCCACCACCGGATCCAGCAGCTCGATCAAGCGATAGCGTTCCGGTTCCGGCAGCTGAGCCGCCTGAGCCAGCAGGGCCTCGTCCTGGCCCAACACCCGTTCCAGCCGCCAAAACTCCGGGTTGGAAAAGCGCAGAAACTGCAGTCCGGAAGCCCGGATTAATTCAAACAGAGTCTCGATGGTGTAGTCCACTTCCTGGGGGTGCAGGTACATATCGGCGAAGCATTCGTCGTCCACGTTCTCGATGGCCCAGCGGGCCCGTTCTTGCTGCTGGATGCGGTTGGTTTCCGGCAAGATCTCGAAAAGGCGGCGGCCCACCTGGAGACCCCTCTGCAATTGCTCCGCCGAGGCGAGGGTCTGGTGTTCAGAACCCGTTACCAGCAGGCGGATGGCCTTTTGCATGAGGCGGATTTCGTGGCGGCCCAGCTCGCCGTATACAAACAGGTGCAAGAGCCCGCCGGGAGCCAATTTGCCGGCCAAAGCCTGCAGCCCCGCTAGCGGATCGGGCAGGTGGTGGAGCACGCCCACGCAGTTGATGAAGTCAAACTGCCCCGGCAGCTGGTCGATGTCGTAGACGTTGAGCTGGCGAAACTGCACCGGCGGTGCCTGGGAAGCTCGACAACGGGCCTCGGCAATCTCCAGGGCGCGGCTGCTCAGATCAAAGGCCCAAATTTCTGCGTTGGGGTTTTGGTGGGCAATGTATTCTGTTCCCACTCCCGAGCCACAGCCGGCATCCAGAATGCGCACCCTGCGCCGACCCGGATGGGATCCCGTACAAAAGGCATGGGCCTGGGGCCAGCTCCAGCGCCAATTCCACCCTGGCGGGGGAACAGTGCCGATGGGCTGCGGGGGGAAGGGGTAGAGCTCGTAGAGCTGCCGCACTTGGTTGAGCACTTGTTCGGCGCTGGGGGAGTTGGGCTGCATGGGCTATCTGTTGGCTGGCTCGGTTACCAGCAAGACTATAGTGACAATATCCCTCCTAAAGCTCCTGCTGGGCCCACTGTCATGAAAGTGCTCCGCACCGCTAGCGCGAACGCTTCTGCTCATCCTCTACAGACCGGCCTCACCTTCGACTGGATCAGGCTGACGGCTGAGCTCAAAAAAATTCTGGATCCCCAGCGGGTGATCAGCAAGCCGGAGGAGCTGCTGGTTTACGAATGCGATGGGCTGGTCAGCTACCGGCAAAGGCCGGCGCTGGTGGTGCTGCCCCGCACAACAGAAGAGGTAGCGCAGGTGGTGAAGCTGTGCAGCCGCTACCAGGTGCCCTTCGTGGCGCGGGGATCCGGTACGGGCCTCTCAGGGGGAGCCCTGCCGGTGGAAAATAGCGTCGTCATCGCCACCACCCTGATGAAGCAGATCCTGGAAATCGACCTGGACAACCGCTGCATGGTGGTGCAGCCGGGCGTTATTAACACTTGGATTACCCAGGCCGTGGCCGCCCAAGGCTACTTTTATGCGCCGGATCCCTCTAGCCAGTCGGTTTGCTCCATCGGCGGCAATGTGGCGGAGAACTCCGGCGGTGTTCACTGCCTCAAGTACGGCGTAACAGCCAATCACATTCTCGGCCTGACGGTGGTGCTGCCGGATGGGGAGGTGGTGTGCTGGGGGGGTAAGCTCCCGGAGATGCCCGGCTACGACTGGGTGGGGCTGTTTGTGGGATCCGAGGGCACCCTGGGCATTGCCACCGAGATTACCCTGCGCTTGCTCAAGGCCCCGGCTCAAGTGCAGGTTTTGCTGGCAGACTTTGACAGTGTGGAAGCGGCGGGATCCACCGTCTCCGACATCATTGCTGCCGGGATCATCCCCGCCGGCCTGGAGATTATGGACAACTTCAGCATCAATGCCGTGGAGGATGTGGTGCAGTTGGGCTACTATCCGCGGGATGCGGCGGCCATTTTGTTGGTGGAGGTGGATGGGCTAGAGCTGGAGGTGGAGGAAGCCGGCCAACAGGTGAGGGCGCTGTGCTTCAAAAATGGGGCGCGACAGGTGCAAGTCGCATCCGACCCAGAAGAGCGGGCGCGGGTGTGGAAAGGACGTAAGGCAGCGTTTGCGGCCATGGGCAAGCTCAGCCCCAACTACTATGTTCAGGATGGGGTGATCCCCCGCAGCCAGCTAGCCTTTGTCTTGAAGGAAATCGAGCGCCTCAGCCGTGAGTACGGTTATCCGGTGGCCAATGTGTTTCACGCTGGCGACGGCAATCTGCACCCCTTGATCCTCTACGACGAGTCGGTGCCGGGATCCCTGGAGCAGGTGGAGAAACTGGGGGGCGAAATCCTCAAGCTCTGCGTGCGCTTGGGGGGCAGCATCTCCGGCGAACATGGCATCGGGGCAGACAAACGCTGCTACATGCCGGAAATGTTTACGCCTGCGGATCTGGAGAGCATGCAATGGGTGCGGCAGGTGCTTGATCCCCAGCACATCGCCAACCCCGGCAAGATCTTTCCCACCCCCCGCACTTGTGGTGAGTCAGCTCACGCCCACAGCCGACCGGAATGGCAAGAGATCCCAGTCTTTTGATTTTGAACGTGATATGCAGTCGTTTCAGGCTAGAGTGAGACGCCTGGGCTACTGCTCGCGCCAGCGGGACGGAGTCCTATCGCGCCAGCGGGACGGAGTCCTATCGCGCCAGCGGGACGGAGTCCTATCGCGCC
>NZ_JANSIH010000218.1:0-5599 GCF_047462075.1 Synechococcus sp. R55.2 | reverse complement strand
TGCCATTTGTTTTCATCTAAAAAAACCAACTTCATCCTCTTTCCTCTATAAATTATTCTCTCTATCCTAACATAAGATCAACACGACCTAGGCTAAAACGGCTATAACTGCTGCTATAGCAATCAAGAGTTAATCAGTGAAAACAAAATCAACAATAGTGGGCGAGCAATGAATTAGAGCAGGAGTGTGAGGGACTCCAAGGTGTTCAATTCCAGAAAGCTGATGATCGGACTCGAACCGACGACCTGCTCATTACGAGTGAGCTGCTCTACCAACTGAGCTACATCAGCAACGGTTGATTCGATAGGGGAACCCGCCGCTCCGGAGCAAGCAATCCCAATCTTGATCCTGGGCAGGTTTACTGATCCTAACTCATCCTTGCCTCACTCGGGATCCCCAACGCCATAGCCCCAAAGACAGCCCCAACGTTAGCCACGCCAGCCAATCCCCTGCGCGATTGTAGAAAGTTGTCTCAGAGCGCCGCCTCACCTCTCCCGTGATCACCCCCCGCTGAAAGATGGGGCCGACCTGCTGGAGCCGACCTGAGGGATCCACCACCAAATTGCCGCCGGTGTTGTTGACAAACACCACGCTACGCCGATTTTCCACAGCCCGAAAAACCGAGAGTTTGCCATGCAGCATCGGCCAGTGGCTATTACCAAACCAGCTATCATCCGAAATTACGATCAAAGACTCGGCACCGCGACGAGTCAAAGTTCGGCTGGGCGCAGGCAACACGCTCTCCAAGCAGATCATCACCCCCAAAGGCCCGAAAAGCTCCCCCCCGGCCAAAGGTCGGTAGCCATCCGGCGAGGGCACATAGCGCCCCGACTCGAAATAGGGAAAGATCCACTGCTTGCCAAACCCATCCAGCAAGTTGCCCCGGGCGTCAAACAACAGGGCCGTGTTAAAAAATCGCTGCTCTGGCTCCGGCAAATGGGCTGTGCGGGGATCCGGCTCTGTTGCCCCCGTAATCAAAGCGCCTTCCGGTGGCAGAATCGCTTGCATCGGCTCGATCACGTAAGGCTCTAGGCCGGTATTCAGCAGCCGTGCCCGCAGCGCCCCCTCCGGCCAAATCACCAACTGCGCCCCGGCAGCCACCCCCTGGGCAGAAAGCTGATGCAGCTCCCGGTAGCGCTCCATGCGGTAGTCCCAACTGCGATCGGCTTCCAGCCAAGCCACCTGCTGCACTGCCCCCACCCGAAAGCCGGGATCCCTGTTTTCGACGGCCAAGGCATCGAAGTAAGCCAGGCGCACGCTTCCATAAGCCAAGACCAGCCCCGTCAACCCCAGGCCGCAGGCAAGCGTACTCCAGAAATCTCTGTTCTTGAGCATCTCACCCAAAGCGTTTCTCAGGGATCCCCTAGCCGTCTGCCACCGGCTGGAAATCTGCCTGGCCATCTGCCAAAGAACCCCATTGACGAACACGGCAAAAAAGGTAACCCCCCAGATCCCGGTGACATCGGCCACCTGGATCCCGAGAGGCCAGTCGAACAGCAAGGATCCCCAGTGGAAAGGGATGGGCCACCAGAGCAAGCCCAACAGCCCATCCAAGCCCGTCCAGACCGTGGCCAAACCCAGCGGACGTGCCCAAGCCGGCAGGGGACGACTCAGTTGCAAACTCAGGAGCGTAGCGGTGGTGAAAAAGAGGGGGATCAGGGGAGCCACCACCACGCCCCCTAGGATCTCCCAGGCGCTCAACACCTTAACCGAGAAGGGATCCACCCAGAAGGCGTACAGGCACACCCAAAACCAGAGGCCATAGGCCAAACGCCACCGCGCCCACCCTTGCCGTTGTTCGCACAGGTCAAACAGCGGGGCTAGGCCCAGCAGCGCCCCCGGAAACCAGTGCCACCAGCGGTTGGGGGACCCCAGACAGAGCAGCAGGATGGCTAGACCCATCAGCCAGCGGGATCCCTCGCCTGGGTTTCTCTTTTGGGGCAGATCCTGCCGTTGAGTTGAAGATTTCAGTTCCAGCTTCATCACCTCAATAAAATTCAGCCTCTTCGGGAAACCCCACGGGGATTGAACACGCCCCTGCCGACGGATCCTCTCCAGAGTAGCGCCCTTGCAGCAGCCGCAACTATCTCCTGGAGCACAGGGCTCCTACTGCCCGAATCTGAAGCTGTGTTAACATTTTGCATAACTTCAGGGGGCTGGTGCCTCCCGGCTTGGGTTAGGGATCCCGTCAGCGGTGCGTAGCACTATGGGCAAAGTTTTGGTTTTGAATGCCTCCTACGAGCCGCTCAACATCACCAGTTGGCGCAGGGCGGTCGTTCTTTTGCTCAAGGGCAAGGCCGAGCAAATTGAGCACAATGGCCGAGTGGTGTACGGCAACATTCCTTTGCCCACCGTCATTCGCCTGCGCCACTATGTCCACGTTCCCCATAAGGAGATCCCGCTCACGCGCCGCAACGTCCTCTACCGGGATGGGCACCGTTGTCAGTACTGCGGCTGCTTCGGCGAAGATCTCACCCTGGATCACGTGATCCCTCGCTCCCGTGGCGGCGGAGATACTTGGGAAAATGTGGTCAGTGCCTGTGTGCGTTGCAACGTGAAAAAAGGGAACCGCACCCCCCGCGAAGCCGGTATGCCCCTGCTGCGCCAACCCCGCCGTCCCCACAGCACTCTTTACTTTGAAATCTCCAAAGCCGTCGGCAGTGGTTCCCATCGAGAATGGTCTAAGTACACCATCGGCCTAGAAGGGGATCCCCAGGGGGAATCGTTGGACGACCCAAGCTAGACTGGCCGCCTAAGGATGGAGTTCTGATGCAGGGGCAGCTTTGGAAATGGGGGGAGAAGTGGTGGCCGGGATTCCTGTCTCGATCCACTGGTGGATCAGGGCATTGACCTGTTCTGGACGCTCATCGTGGGGGCAGTGGCCAGCCTCCAGGAAGTATTCCATCGCTTGAGGGTAGTGGGCCCGGTAGAGCTTAGAGCGTTCCCGCGCCCGCATCCAGGGATCCCGCTCTCCCCAGATCAACAACAGCGGGCGCACCAGGCTGCGCAGCAGCTCATCTACATAGCGTCCCTTCTGGCCGCCTCGCATCAAGGCCACAAACACATCGGCAGCACCCGGATCCTGGGTGGGGCGATGAATGTCCTCGACCAGCTGATCGGTCACGGCTGCCGGGTCGTAGTAAACCTGCTTCAGCTTGGCTCGGATCACGTGCGGCTGCCGCAAATACTGAAACAGCAGGTAAGACACCAGGCGCTGGCGCAGGCCCCAGCCCACCAATCCGCCTATCCATTGCCGCCATCCGGTCGGGGATCCCTTGAGCGTGGAAAACCCACCTGCCCCATTCAAAAGCACCACGCCCCGCACCCACTCCGGCCACTCCGCCGCAAAACTGAGCACCACATAGCCGCCCAGGGAGTTGCCGATCCCCACCACAGGCCGACGGATTACCTGTTGGCAAAAGTCCCGCAGTTGATCCCGCCAGATTTCGGTGCGGTAGTCCCAGTTGGGCTTGGCAGAGCGACCGAAACCCAGCAAATCGATGGCGTACACCTGGTAGTGTTGAGCCAATTCGGGAATGTTCTTGCGCCAGTGGTCGGTGGAGGCTCCAAAGCCGTGCACCAGAAGCAGAGGCTGCCCCTGCTCACCCTGTTTGACGTAATGAACTGACTGCCCTCGCCAGATCCACCGCGCCGAAATGGGAGTGGCCGATACCGATGTCGAAGCCATAGGAGTTGCTTGTAAGCCTTTCTTAATTCTAGGTTCTTTGCAGCTACTCCGGGGGGAAGCCCACCCTCTACGGGCAACGTAAGAGCAGTGGGCCTGTTAGACATAACCTCTGCTTTTTAGGCTTTGTATCACCAGGTCAATACATTCGGAGATGCTTTGCTCGGCAGTTTTGCACACCACCTCCGGCTGTTCCGGCGGCTCGTAGGGATCGTCGATGCCGGTAAAGTTCTGGATTAAGCCTGCCCGCGCCTTTCGATAGAGGCCCTTCACATCCCGGCGTTCGCACACCTCCAAAGGGGCATCCACAAAGACCTCGATGAAGCTGCCAATATATCGCCGTACCTCCTGCCGCACCGCCCGATAAGGGGAAATAGCCGACACCAGCACAATCACCCCGTGCCGAGTCAGCATCTCCGCCACAAAGCCGATGCGGCGAATGTTCTCCTCCCGATCCACTTTGCTGAAGCCCAGACCCTTGGTGAGATGTTGCCGCACCAGGTCCCCATCGAGCACTTCCACCGGCAGCCCCCAAGCGCGCAACTGCTGGGCCACGCCGCAGCTCAGGGTGGTTTTGCCCGCCCCGCTCAATCCCGTAAACCAGACCGTTACCCCCCGCCGCGACATCGGTTCGTAGGGATCCCTGAATCTTTGGCCCCGCCAGAATATCATCTCCAAAGCAGGGTGGTACACTCGAAACACGGCTTGCGTCAGCCCCAAAGCGCTCCGCGCCGCCAACACGACAGCAATCTTTTACCGGCCATGTCTCCTCTAACTTCGCCTCTTGCCAGTGCCCCCTCGGGATCCCCGACAACTGCCGAGCTGTTTGCCGAGCATGTGATGGCCACCTATGGGCGCTATCCCCTGACCTTGGTGCGCGGGCAGGGGTGTCGAGTTTGGGATGAGCAGGGGCGGGAGTACCTGGATTTTGTGGCCGGCATTGCTACCTGTACTCTGGGGCATGCCCACCCGGTGTGGATTCAGGCGCTCACCGAGCAGGCGCAACAGTTGCATCATGTTTCCAACCTTTACTACAACCAGCCGCAGGCGCAACTGGCCCAATGGCTGACCCAGCACTCCTGTGCCGACAAGGTGTTTTTCTGCAACTCAGGGGCGGAAGCCAATGAGGGAGCCATTAAGCTGGCTCGCAAGTATGCCCACACGGTGCGCGGGATCCAAGATCCGGTGATCCTCACCGCCCATGCCAGCTTCCATGGCCGCACCCTGGCCACCGTTACCGCCACCGGCCAGCCGAAATACCAGAAAGACTTTGCCCCTCTGGTGCCCGGCTTTGATTACGTTCCCTACAATGACATCGAGGGCACAGCAGCAGTGTTGGATCGCTGGGGCGAGCGGGTGTGTGCCGTGCTGTTGGAGCCGTTGCAGGGGGAAGGGGGGGTTGTCCCGGGGGATCCCGCCTATTTTCAATGGTTGCGCCGGATCTGCAGCGAGCGGGGCGTTCTGCTGATGTTGGATGAGGTGCAGGTGGGCATGGGCCGTACCGGCATGCTGTGGGGCCACTGTAACCTGGGGGTGGAGCCGGATGTGTTCACCTTGGCCAAGGGCCTGGCCGGTGGGATCCCCATCGGGGCCTTGTTGGCGAAAGACTTTTGCGCCGTGTTTCAGCCGGGGGATCACGCCAGCACCTTTGGGGGCAACCCCTTGGCTTGTGCGGTGGGCCTGGCGGTTTGCCGCACGCTAATGTCGGAGAGTTTGGTTTGGAATGCCCAGCAGACAGGGGTGTATCTGCGTCAGGGGCTGTCCCGCTTGGCGGAGCAGTTTCCGCAGCTCGTTGAGCAAGTGCGGGGCTGGGGCCTGATTCAGGGCTTGGTGGTGCGCATCCCGGCGGCTGAAGCGGTCAAGGCGGCGATGGACTGCGGGCTGTTGTTGGTGCCGGCAGGATCCCAGGTGGTG
>NZ_JANSIH010000217.1:0-734 GCF_047462075.1 Synechococcus sp. R55.2 | reverse complement strand
GATATAAACTCCCCCGCTTTTTTGATGCTGTGCCGACCCCGCCTCTTGCCTGTGCTATCAGGCTCCCTCCACGCTTTCCTCGCATTGTCCAGCCGCATCAAGTTTTGCTGCAGCACCTCGGCGTAAACGCCCCGGTCTGCGGGGAACAGTTGCGTGATTTGTTTGCGGGATCCCGCCTGCCGATAATAATTCGGCTCCAGCGGAGCTTCTGACACAGGCAACGGGCACGAGACAAGACTGCAACGGTCAATTGGGCAACGGGTTGCGGTCAGCCAATCCAGTCTCTGCCCCAGAGCGTCGTTCCACTGCCGCCGCAACAATTCCAGCCACTCGGTCATCAGAGCGGCTTGGTCGTCGCTGGGCAGGATCCGGTACTCGTGGGTGATAATCATGAGACGGTTCTAGCATTTAGCGCAATGAGCTACAACATAGGCCATCGTTCTGTTTACAGCCTACAAATCCACTTGGTGCTGGTGACAAAGTACCGTCGTCGGGTGATAACTGCTCCAATGTTGCAGAGGCTGGAAGATATATTTCGAGCGACCTGCCAAAAGTGGCGCTGTTCCTTGGTGGAGTTCAACGGTGAGGCGGATTATGTGCATCTGTTGGTGAGTTTTCCGCCGGATGTTCAGGTCTCGAAGCTGGTGAACAACCTGAAAACAGTCTCCAGCCGGTTGATTCGCAAAGAGTTCGCCACAGAGGTGGCACGGTTCTACAGCAAGCCTGTATTTTGG
>NZ_JANSIH010000216.1:0-735 GCF_047462075.1 Synechococcus sp. R55.2 | reverse complement strand
CCCCCCTCAGCTAGCCCAAAGGCAAAGACGCGGCGCCCTTTGACGTCTATCACCCAATACTCGGGAATACCCAAGCTGGCGTAAAGTTGCTTTTGCTCATCCAGATCAATGCTGAGGGTAGTATCGGCAATTTCGCCCACCAAGTCAGGCGCCCGTTGGTAGCGCAGATCAATCCGCCGCGGTTCACCGGGCTGGTACTTGGGGATGTTATCGCCTTTGTAGAGCACCAGATCGGGGGCGCAGGCATGGGTCTCGGGGCGTTCGATCAGACAGCGACCACAAGACTGCAAGGGGACATCGGGGTGGAGAAAGGCCCAAAAACCAAAGACGATGGTGATGAAATCGCTGACGGAGGCATGCTCTGGCCCTTCTTTGCCCATGTTGACCCACAACCAGCCCTGATAAAAGGAAAGTTTCTGCCAATCCACAGCGGGATGGTCGCGGATAGCCACGTAGTCCTGCCAGGTGGCGCTGTGGCGCTCGAGGATAGGGGGGGTTGAGGTTTTTAGGGAGATGACAGTCATATCAATCTTGGTTCTTAAGCCCGGCTTTGCAACTGTTGGAGGAGCCAGTTGGCAGCAGCGGTGTTGGTCTCCTCGGCCAGCCGCTCCAGGGCTTGCTCGAGAAGGTCTATCTTCAGACCTGAGAGCACCTGTGACTGGGCAATGGCCCGATACTGGCCCCCCTCAGCTAGCCCAAAGGCAAAGACGCGGCGCCCTTTGACGTCTATCACCC
>NZ_JANSIH010000215.1:0-737 GCF_047462075.1 Synechococcus sp. R55.2 | reverse complement strand
CTCTGGATTCTCTTCAGCAAGATTCCCAGGGACAGCTCCTCCAAATGCCTGAGCCTTAGAGTTATTCCCAATGTAGGTAAGATATTCAAAGCGCCTCTTCAGGTTCGCTAAGTTGCGAACCACACGGCAGCCCCTCTCAACTGTCAGAATGGGAGTTGGCTGGAAAACTGAGGCCAAGTGGGATGAACTGCAGAGAGGTTATTCTGGAGGCGCTGTTGACATTTGCTCGTTCTTCCTCGGTTGCTTTACTGGATGTCCCCTGTGGATGTTGCCAGAGCAGCTTCAGACCTGGGTTCCCTTCAGGCCGGATCCCCGGAGGATTGCCGAGCTGTTCTCGATGCGCCGGAGGAAGCCCCCGCAAGCCCGAAAGGTTCGGCTCAACCCAATAACTTGGTTCCCATTGAGTTTGGATAGTAAAACTGACGAGAAGTAAAGGAGCAGAGGCTAGCAGACGAATGACCGATAAAGTTCGAATTTATGATATTGCCCGTGAGATGGGGCGTGACAGTCGGGATGTGCTGGAGGTTTGTGAGCAACTGGGGATCCCTTTCAAAACCCACAGCAGCACCATTTCTCCGGAGCAGGCTGAGTTGGTGCGCAGCAAGCTGGGCGCCTCCCGCATTGTGAAGCCTCCTCGACCCCGGCCCAAACCCCCATCTGAAAACCTCCCGCCGGAGCCTCCTGCTGAAGCTAAAGCCAGTGAGCGCCCTCAGCAGAAAGCGCCCGGCCCCGCTAGC
>NZ_JANSIH010000214.1:0-741 GCF_047462075.1 Synechococcus sp. R55.2 | reverse complement strand
CAGCCCGGCGCTGGGAGCAGATCATCACCGGGGATCTGCCTGATGTAACCGTAACTCTGCAGGCTGGCTACTGCGGAGCTGGTTTCCCCCCGACTCCCCTGGTCAATCGTCCTGTGGATGATCTCTTGGTTCAAGTAACCGGCGCCCGGCTCCTCTCCAGCCCCCCTGAGAGTGATGGTCCGGGTAAGGCTGTGGGTCAAGCAGGCCCCTGCGGCCCTCCTCGGCCCGGGATCCGCATCATCCCTTATGCCAGGATAGGGATCGACCCGGCAGATCTGGGTCGCTTAGAGGATCGGGGATCCCTGTTTGACGTTGTCCTGCACGAGCTGGGCCATGCTCTGGGGTTCGGCACCGTCCCCAACTGGAGTCCTTTTCTCCTCAACAGCGGCACCACCAACCCGCGCTTTGCCGGCCGGCAGGCCACTGCTGAGTACAACAGCCTGGGCGGATCGGGGAATGTGCCGGTGCAGGTTGAGCCACCTCCCGAAGGTCACTGGCGGCGAACCCTAGGGTTGGAGCTGATGACGCCGGTGCTGCCACCGCCACCTGCACGCCCTGTTCTCAGCCGCATCACCGCTGCAGCCATGCAAGACTTGGGGTTCACGGGCGTCAACCTGTCTGCTGCGGATCCCTATACCCTGCCTCCAGAAGGGCGCCGCCTGCCCCCAGAAGAGGGGCTTTTCCTGGGGAACGATGCGGTTTTTGGCCCAATTGGGGGTGAGATAGAGCTTTTACCCTAGC
>NZ_JANSIH010000213.1:0-5648 GCF_047462075.1 Synechococcus sp. R55.2 | reverse complement strand
CGCCGGCCACCAGGCCCACCACCGTGCCGCTGGCCCCTAGGGATCCCAAAAAAGCTCCAGAAATGCTGCGGGCTCCTTCGTAGGTGGCATCGGCACACAAGCTGACGATCCCCAGAAGGAGGATAAAGCGCCAGGCAGAAGGGATCATGTCCGGCTCCATAGATTCAGTACAAGCATCAACAGCAGCAGCTCGTTACGTCCATGGCTAGAATCCATAGATAGAAGAGTAAGGGCAAAGAGAGCTTCAGAAGAGTCTTCATCTAGCCGGGAGCAACTGCCGGCCCAGGAGAACCTAGAGCTGAGCAGGTCTTGTTCTCCTTTGTTTGCCTCGAACAGAATCGAGCTTCCCCTGTCCTTCTGGTAAGAGGAGAGAAGCAATGGCCGCTAAAAGAGTGCTTTTTAAGCTAGCCTGTTTTCTCTTGGGTATCTGTCCGATTTCAATAGCTATTGCTCAGCAGGCATTCTTAAACGCTGAGTATCTCATATTTGCTTTACCCGAAAATATTGAGCGAGTTCGTTTTCAAAATGGCCAGTATCAGAGAGGCTCTAGCCCTCTCGAAGAAGGGTTCCTAAGAGTAAGCCTCGAAAAGCTAGCGCCTGCCGATCTTAACAACGATGGGCTTCAGGATGTAGTGGCGATTGCATTAAGTAATACAGGAGGGAATGCTTTCTGGACAACCTTATCTGGGCTGTTGGGCGGCAGCAAAAAACCTACGCCCCTGGAGCCTGTGTACCTCGGCGATGGGGTTTTAGTTAACAATGTTTCAGTTGCCCGTGACTCTGGAGGAAAGGCTGAGGTCTGCTTAGATATGCTTGCCCATGGCCCCGAGGATCCCAGTTGTTGCCCTACCAAGAAAGAAAAAAGGTGCTTCACCCTGGCCGAAAACCGGTGGATACCTCGGAGAGCTAAATAACCTCTACTTTGGTCGGCTAATGACCTGCCCAGGACTTCCTTGAGGAGATTCGACCAGAATTACAGGAATAGAGCTGGTCTCCAGAACGGCTTGGGAGGTGGATCCCACTAGCACTTGTTCCCAGCCGCGGTGCCCCCGCTTGCCCATGACTATGTCGGTAACCTGCCGCTCCTGGGCTATGTTTACAATGGTCTCCGCCAAGGGCCCGGAAGCCAGGCAGAACTGGTGGCGAATATCCGCCAAAAGGCGCTGGGCAAGCTGGCGCAACTGTTCCACCCCTTTCCCCTGCAGCTCATCGGTAACATGCAGCACAATCACTTCCCCATCCACCCGCCGCGCCAAATCGGCTGCCTTGCGCAACACCGCCTCGGCTAGGGGAGAGGTATCCACCGCTGCCAAAAAGCTCACCTTGCCCTGGCTGCCCACCTTGGTGGGATCCACCTCTCCTTTTTCCAAAAGCCGGGGGGCGCAAACCTGGGTCAGCCAAGCGCCCAGGGGAGCGGTAACCAGAATTGACAAAGCCGCCAAAGCCAAAATGATCTCCCCACCGGGGATCCCTTGGGCCAAGGGGATCCCACCAATGGCCGCCTGTACCGTCGCCTTAGCCATGTTGCCCGGCAGCAAAAACAGCCGCTCCCGCCAGGTCCAGTTGCTCCCCAGGGTGGAAAGCCACCAACCTAAGCCCCGCCCCAGCAGCAGGCTCAGGGTTAAGAGCAGCAAGCCCGGCCAGAACACGGATCCCAGCACCCCCAGATCCAGCGACGCTCCCAGTAGCACAAACAACACGATCTCCGCCACCGTCCAGAGGGCATCGAACCCACCTCGCAGCCGCCGCGCCAAGGGGGCATCCAGCTCAATTAGAAAGAACCCCAGGGCCATCACCGCCAAATAGCCGGAAAAATAGGGCCACACCTGCGGTGCCAGCACCAAGCCCAAGGCCATGCAGGCAGCCAGCAGCGCTTCCTGGACGCTGTTGCGGGTCCAGTTTTGTTGGGTTAGCAGCGACACCAGAACCCGCGCCCCCAGGTAGCCTACAGCCACGCCCAGCAGGATCTCCATCACCACCTGGAACGGCAGCCACTGCAGCGGCGACAGCTCCAGGCTTCCCAAGCGAACGCTCGCGGCGGATCCTTGGCCCAAAAAGCTGAGCAGCAGGCTAAACCCCAACAACAGCAGTACGTCGGAAAGGGCGCTGCCGGTCAAAATGGCATCCGGGATCCCTTTGGTTACTCCCCAGCCCAAACTCTTGAGGCGCAACATCCCCGGCACGATCACGGCTGGCGACTCCGCCCCAATCACGCAGCCCAACAGCAAACCGGTAGGCCAGTCCAACCCCAGGATCCAGGTGCTCAACAGGGCCACCGCCACCGCCTCGCAGGCTGCCGGCAAAAACCCCAGCCGCAACGCCACGGATCCCTGCTGGGCCAGCTTCTCCCGATCCAGCCCCAGGCCCGCCTTCATCAAAATGATCATCACCGCCACCACCCGCAGATCCCCCGCCGCTGCCAGCACCTCCGGGGATAGGACATCTCCCAGCAAGATCCCCACGAGGATCATCCCCAGCAGGGGGGGCATCCCCAGCCGACCCACGATTTGGCCGACAAAAAAGCCCATCACCAAGATCCACAGCCAACTGCCCAGCATCACCAGATCCTCATCTCCTTGTCGTCAGGGTGTTGAAGGGCAGCCCAGGGAGAAAAAGCCATCCGCGTCAGGAGTGGGAGCACCATCGCGTCCGCAGGGTGGGGCCTCAAACAAAGCCAAAGACCCCTACCCCCTGGACTTGCCCAGAAGTGTAGGAGTCATCAGCCTCAGCTTTTGAGGTTAGAACCCTCTTCCTCTATAGAAAAATTCCAATATAGAAAAATTCCAAGTGAGGCGGTTGCGGCGAACTCCATCGCCGGTTGCCGGAGCACTACTCGAAAGCTGACCGGCAACTTACTTGGCACCTAAGATATCACGCTTTGTCTTCCACTGCAATTAAGCGATAGGGGTGATCGGGACACCCAATAGAGCGATAGAAATCGCTGCACACATTGTGGGTGAGGCGGTCACTCATACCCCGGGTTACCTGCTGCACCACTTGATGGGCCACCCGATAAACCAACTTGCGGGGCAGAACCTGCAAAAACCTGGGCAAAGCCAGCCAGATCTCCAGATGAAGAGCCCAGTGAACACGGGTGGTGGGCAGGTCTTTCAGGGATCCCTGTAGCTCCTCCAGCCGGAAATCGGCTTGGCAGTTAACCCGGTAAGGCATTCCCTCATCGCCGGGCAACTCAATCGAGGTCAGGCGAAACCGGTAATCTTCATCCGGCCAGATCCTCACCCCAAAACTGGGCTCCAGCTCAAACCCAAGGCCGCCCATGCGAAAAAACTGCAGCCGGTAGGTCTCGGCGGACAAAGCTTCCACCTGCAACGGCCTAAAGCACCGCTGGATCCACTGGGCGTGGCCTCTTAGGTAACGGGCCAAGGTCTCCCGATCCGTCTCCAGATCCACTTGTCCACACCGCGTGGCTCGCAAATCCAGGTGGGCTTTGTCCAGAGAGGGATCCAGAAGATCAGGGGCGCCGCCTTCGGAGGACACGGCCCTTTCACTTGGCGGAACGGCGGGCTTGGAGCTGGCGATAGACATCCTTAATATCCACCTGATAATGAGCAAGAGCCACGAGGCAGTGGTACCAGAGATCGGCCACCTCGCGGGCCAGGGCAGCGCGGTCTTGATCCTTGGCCGCCATCACCACCTCAGCCGTTTCCTCGCCGAGTTTCTTGAGAATGGCGTTCTCTCCCTTGGCCAGCAAGCTGCTGGTGTAGGAGTCGGGACGGGGATCTGCCTGGCGGGCCTTCACCACAGCAAACACCTGAGACAGAGTATCTGCTGCCGGGATGGGATCCCTTTGATCCCCTGGCAGTGGGCGGAAGAAGCAACTGCGCGCCCCCGTGTGGCAAGCCGCATCTCCCACCTGCTCCACCAAGATCACCAGCGCGTCGCCGTCGCAGTCGTAGCGGATTTGCTTGACCCACTGCACATGACCGGAAGTTTCCCCCTTAGGCCACAGGGCCTGGCGAGACCGGCTCCAGAACCAGGTGCGGCCCGTTTCCAAAGTTTTCTGCAGCGACTCCCGGTTCATCCAGGCCACCATCAGCACCGTCCCATCCAGGTAGTCCTGCACAATGGCCGGGATCAGGCCCTGTTCGTTGTAGCTGAGGCTGCCCAGCCAGGTGATCTCCTCGGGCAGAAGCGATCGAGGGGGATCCGAGGAAGGGTTGAAGGCCAGAGCAGCAACCATAGAGCAGCGACCTGAAAAACCGCATTGAGAGCAGGATAACAGAACCAGCCCTCGCCAAGATATCCTTGACAACCTCAGCCAAGGGGTACCAGTTCCCGTGCCGCCAGGGACAGGACCACCTCTTCTCCCTCACCGGCCAGAGTCACCAGCCAGCGGTCGCGGTTTTCACGGGTGAGGACGATCCCCAGCCTCCCCTTAACAGAAGGAGGATACAACAGCCGTACCCACATGCCCGGCTCGAGCTGGGCAGCCGACCGCAGGGGATCAGCCGGGTTGCCGAGAATCCGCTTCTCCATTACCCAGGTCGCCCCAGGGTTCTCGGCCCCCCCTTCAGCAGCAGATGTCATGACCTCCCTCAGCACACCTCTCCTAAGCACCACCGGCAGGGTAAACAGCAAACTTAGCCCCCAGGGCTAGAGGCAAGCCGGACTTCTTCGGCCAGGATAGACCCTCTGTTGCGGAATGGCTGTATCGCAGATTACCGACTTAACCCGGAGGTCGGGCTGGGAGCACCGGTGTGGGGTTGGACAGAAGCGCTGGGCAGCAGCTTACGCTCCGGCTTGCGCTCTAGGAGCAAGGCTGACCGTTCCAAGCGCGTATCCACCAGTACCGAGGGAGAGGCCAAGTTAACGCGCTCCAGCAGACGCCGCAGCAGTTGAGCATCGATGATGTCCACCCCTTGGCGGGCTGTCGCCGTTCCGGCCACCAGGGGGGTAGGGGTGGCTTGAGGAAGGGATCCCTCAGCAACAGGTTCTGACCCATCGCTGGGCTCTTTTAGCACCAATTCCGCCATTGCCTGGGCCACCTCTTGACCATACACCCCATCGGGGCCAGAGGGGAGCAGATCCAGCCGTCCCTGCTGAGCGGCCAAACGGCTCAACCCCAGTTGCACAGCTACCACCGCTGCCCCCCGATCCCCCCGCCTCAACGTGCGTTGGCCGGCCAGAATGCTCTTGAGTTGGGCTTTGGCCGCCTCTTGCTCGCTGCCGGGCAAAAGTTGCACCAGCCCCTCCAGCCGATCTCCCTCAGAGCCAGCCTTGGCCTCGGGAAGGGGATCCCTGGCCCAGAGGCGGTTCATGTCGTAGAGCAAAATGGCATGGGGCACAGGACGGCTAGGCTGATGGGGAGCAGCATGGCCCGTGCCCAAGATCTGCCCCTGGTAGACCAGCGACGTGCTAAAGCCAGAATCCAGCAGCACGGCTTCCCGGATCCCGGTTTTGGGCAAAATACGGGCCAGGGTGGCGGCGTTGACATGGGTTTTGGTAACTCCGATCACCACCTGATCTTGGTCATCCACACCAAAGAAAGCCCTGGGGCGGAACTCGGCGGCGCTGGAAAGACGGAAAGAATCGATCTCCGTCTGAGAGAGGGCATGACCATCCTTGACCAGCCACAGACCGGCCACAAACAGATCTGTGACATCCGGCATCAACTGGCGAATGTTCTC
>NZ_JANSIH010000212.1:0-5672 GCF_047462075.1 Synechococcus sp. R55.2 | reverse complement strand
CCGGCAGCGTTCGCCAAATCCCCCCGCTTTGAGGGCACCCGCCGGCCCACCACCTGGTCGTAGTCGGCTTGGGGATGGGTCACCGGCTCAAACCCCTGCAGCGGAACGGGCGGGTAGATAACAACAGCCTCGCGGCGGTAGAGCTTGGCAATGCGGCGGCGAATGTGCTGGGAGTTGGCGATCAACAGATCTGGACGTTGAGCTGCCAGAAAATCCCACTGGCGCAGGCGGTGCAGCAGCCATTGGCCAATTGCGCCAACAGGCCCGCTTCTCCCCAGCCCTTCTCGCTGCAGATACAGCTCCCGGTTCTCCCAGAGGTAACGGGTGGGGCTGTGGATGTAGCTCAGGTGCAGGGTAGAGGCTCCCGTCAGGATCCCTTTGGCAAAGGCGTGGCTGCTGGAGATCACACAGTCATAGCCGGAGAGGTCGAAGCTCTCATAGGCCAACGGCATCCAGGGCAGCAGATACTTGAGGCGGGCGTGGTAGTCAGGGCGCAACACCCCCAGCCACTTGGCCCAGCCTTGCAAAAAAGAGGTGTGAATCGACAGCTCCTGCCAGCTCGGCGGCAGGGTGTGGGCCGAGAAGAGACTAACGTAAAGGGGGGCCTGTGGGGCAAAAGCCACCAGCTCCTGCAAAACCTTTTCCGATCCCCCCGGCCAGATCAGGTACTCGTGCACCAGGGCCAGGCGCTCAGGCCAAGCGGGATCCCGGCTGGGAAGAGTGGGGACAGCCACAGGAAGGGATCCCCAAGGCTCAGGCACGGTCAGGACTTGGCAGAGCGGCGCTTTTTGCCAATTGGGCCGCTCACCTGCTTGGCTTTCTCGTCGATCCGCTCATTGATGTAGTTGTAGATCTCGCGGAAGCGAGGCAGGGCCCGCATCTCCAGGCGACTGCCGTCCTTGAGGGTGAGCACCATGTCTCCCCACACGCCCAAGCCACGGGGCACCATAACCACCTTGGCAATCTCGCCGTAGATTACATCTGAGCGCTCCTTGCCGCCCCATCCCCCAATCACGGTGATGCGACGATTGGTAATCCGATAGTGTACCCACAGCTTACGCACCAGTGCCCCCACAAACAGAGGCAAGCCGACAAGTGTAGCCCCAATGAAGGAGTTCAACACCAAATCGCCACTGTGGGGGCCGCCCTCAAAAAAAACCTCCTCTTGCACCGCCATGCAGAGCACCGTCCGGTTGTTTAGAGTGTTGCCGTTAACGATCTTAAACGATTTCTCAGCTTTCCCCAACTGGGGCTAACGGCAGGTTCGGGATTGGGTCAGCCTTCGGACGGCTTGTAGGGAACGGCAGGTGGCCAAGACCAGGTAAACAAACAACACCATCACCACCACCGCCACCGCTGCGGCTCCGGCATTACCCAGCCAGCCCCACCCTTCCAGCCCCGTCAGGGCCACCAAAGCCCAAGAAGCCGGGTGCAGCATTCCCCCCAACAGGAGAATTTGCGAGAGCATTTGCCCAGCCGTAAAGCGGGATCCCAGCACCACCAGGGCCAGTCCGCCGCCGATGTTGATCAACCCCATGTTGCCCAAAAAGGCGTAGCAAATGTGCCAGGCGTACTTTTGTTTGGGCACCTCCTGCCAGAGGAGGGGCTCGGCAGGGATCCCCGAAGCCTCCTGGGGGGCGAGCGGCAACGGCTGAACTTGGCTGAGGATCCAGCCGAGGACAATGGCGGCAACCAGCATCGCCACGCCCGCCTTCACGTTCAGCTTGCCGGGGATGGTTAGCTCGGGGTGGGCCAACATCGCAGATCCTCCTGCAACCCGTCCTAGCCTATCCTGTCTTTGCCCCAAATTGGCCAACAGCCTCAATCCCTTGGATAGAGCAGTGTGCCACAGCGTTTGCAGAATTGGGCATCCCCATCGTGCTGGGAGAGGCCACAGCCTGGGCAGGCCCACTGTACCGAGTTGCCGCTTTTTACCAGTTGCTTGATCAACTCCCCCACTTGCCAAGGGATCAGGGCTATGCCCGTCAAGATCATCAACACTGTCAGCAGCCGGCCCAGCTCAGAAGTGGGGGTGAGATCCCCAAACCCCACCGTGGTCATGGTAACGACGGAAAAGTAGAAAGCATCCAAAAAGGTGGCAAAAACACCAGGATTCACTGGATGTTCTACCTGGTAGATCAGCCCAGAGTAGACGAAAACAATGGCAAAGAGGGTGAAGAAAATGCGCAGCAAAATGCGGCTATCGGCGGAGATCACTTGCCCAAACAGGGTTTTGCCCTCCACCAGGCGCAGCAGCCGCAAAATGCGAAACCAGCGCAAGAGGCGGATGAAGCGAATATCGGTTAGCCCGGCAAAAAAAGGCAAAATGGCGAGCAAATCGATGAGCGAATACAAGCTCACGACATAGCGCAACTTCTGCGGGGCCGCTGCCAGTCGGAGCAGATATTCCACCACAAACAAGCCGAGAATGAGGCGATCCACCCGCTCCAGCCAAAGACGTACCTCAGGGGGAATGGGATAGGTTTCCACCACAAAGAAGGTGGATGAACAGAAAACCAGCGCCGCCACCAGCAAGTTCACCCAGCGGCTTTCCGGAGTGTCTTGATCCCCCCAATAGCGCTGAAGGATCCCGGAACGGGCAAGATCGAGATCAGCTTGGGTGGGGAGAGTGGTCACAAACGGGATCCAGCTGGGAAGATATCGGGAGAGTTTCCTTTCAACGCCCATCAGGCGCATACTAACTAAGCTAATGGAAACTAGCTCACAGAGCGAACTTCCCCTAAGCAAACGTCCAGGCTTTGGGTGTTAATTAGGTGTTGAGTCGATGTTGCCTCCTATCGTACTGGCCTCGCAATCCGCTGCCCGCCGCCAATTGTTAAAGGCTGCCGGGATCCCTTTTCGCGTTCAGCCCAGCTATTTTGACGAAAGCCAAATCAAAAGCTCAGATCCCGTGGAGCTGGTGCAGAAGCTGGCCTCGGCGAAAGCCGAAGTGGTGGCGGCCCAGCAACGGGAGCCCGTCTTGGTTGTGGGGGCCGACTCCGTGCTCTACCTAGATGGCGAGATCCTGGGCAAGCCGGCCAATGCTCTGGAGGCGGAACGGCGCCTGCGGCAAATGCGGGGCGAAGTGGGAGAGCTCTACACAGGCCATGCCTTAATTGACACGAAGCAGAACCGTCGCCTCACCCACTATGCGGTGACGCGGGTGTTTTTTGCCAAGCCCAGCGACGAGGAAATCCGCGCCTATGTGGCCACCGGTGAGCCGCTCAATTGTGCTGGCTGTTTTGCCATCGATGGCCGCGGCAGCCTGTTTGTGGAGCGGATCGAGGGGTGCCCCGGCAATGTTATCGGGCTGAGCTTGCCCCTGCTGCGGCGCATGATGCAGGAGTTGGGCTATTCCCTCACCGATGCTTGGAGCTAGCCGTCGAGGTGTTGCTTGAGCAGGTCGTTGGCCAGCTTTGGATCTGCCCGTCCCTGAGTTTTTTTCATCAATTGCCCGACAAAGTAGCCGAAGAGCTTGGTTTTGCCCCCCCGATACTGCTGCAGTTGCTCGGGGTTTTCTGCCAGCACCTCGGCGATCATCTGCCCCAGCAGAGCGCTATCCGAGATTTGGGTCATGCCCTTAGCTTCCACCAGGGCGCGGGCCGACCCGCCTTTTTCCAGCAGTTCCGGCAGGATCTCCTTGGCGATTTTGCTGGAGATGGTGCCCCGCTCGATGAGACCGATCAGCTCGGCCAGGGTTTCCGGCTTCAGGGCAATGTCGGGATAGTCCAGCTTGTGGGTGTTGAGGTAGCTGGCGATGTCGCTCATCATCCAGTTGGCGGCTGCTTTCGGGTCGGCACCGGCGGCGATCACGGCTTCAAAGTATTCGGCGGTGTTGCGTTCATCGCTGAGGTAGCGGGCATCGTACACCGAGAGACCGTACACCTCCTGGTAACGTCGCCGCTTCACACCGGGCAATTCCGGCAGCTCTGCCCTCCAGCGGGTTTTCTGCGCTTCGGTAACGCGAATCGGCGGCAGATCCGGCTCCGGGAAATACCGATAGTCGCTGGATCCCTCTTTCTTGCGCATGCTGATGGTGCGCTGGCTGTTTTCTTCCCAGAGGCGGGTCTCTTGCACGATCCGCTCGCCTGCCTCCACAGCCTTGACTTGGCGGTTGAACTCGTACTCGATGGCCCGTTGGATGGCGTTGAAGGAGTTCATGTTTTTAATTTCCACCTTCGTGCCAAAGGTCTGGGATCCCAGCGGACGCACCGAGATGTTCACATCACAGCGCAGGGATCCCTCCTGCAGGTTGCCATCGCACAGCCCGGCATAGCGCAGGATGCGGCGCAGCTCTTGCACGTACTCTGCCGCTTCTTCCCCGCTGCGGATGTCCGGCTCGCTGACGATCTCGATGAGGGGAACCCCCGCTCGGTTGAAATCCACCAAAGAATAGCTGGATCCCGACAGGCGATCGCTGCCAGCATGTACCAGTTTGCCCGCGTCTTCTTCCATGTGCAGACGGGTGATGCCGATGCGCTTGGTGCGACCGTCGCTGAGCTGGATCTCGATCCAGCCGTGGGTGGCAATCGGCAGGTCGTATTGCGAGATTTGGTAGTTTTTGGGCAAGTCGGGGTAAAAGTACTGCTTGCGGTCGAACTTGCTGTAGGGGGCAATGGTGCAATTCAAGGCCAAACCCGCTTTGACCGCGTACTCCAGCACCTTTTCGTTCAACACCGGCAGGGTGCCGGGCAAGCCCATACAAATCGGGTCGATATTCGTGTTGGGGGGAGCGCCAAATGCCGTCGCGCTGCTGGAAAAGATCTTGGAGCGGGTGCTGAGCTGGCAGTGAACTTCCAACCCGATCACAGCTTCATATTGCACTTTGGCGGGGGCAGCAACAGTCATGGGATGGGAAAAACTTGCGGTGTAACCATTCTAGTGCGACCTTGGGGGATCCCAGCTCATGGGCAGTTTCTGAGGACGGCAGCTCAGAACCAGCGGACGAAGCTGAAGTGCTGCAGGTCAAAGAAATCCTTGGAACAGCCAAACTCCTTCAAACGGTAGGGCGAATCTCAAAGGTGGCTAGACCTTCCGGCGGCTCAGAACGTTGCTCAACGGCCTCCACAACCGAACCGGGGCTGCCCTGTTGGCACCAGCGCAGCATCGCCTCCACTGCGGCAGGGGATCCTTCAAAAACAGCCTCTACACGACCATCCCGCAAATTGCGCACCCACCCTTGAACACCCGCATGGAGAGCCATCGCTTCGGTGTGGGCTCGAAACCCCACGCCCTGAACCCGCCCCCGTATCCAGACGTGAACGCGAACCCTGTCACTCATGCCGACTGGGATCCCTCCGGTGTGCTGCAGGGTTCTGGCGGCTCGGTCGGCTTCGCCGGGGTCTCTCGCCGATCCAGCCATTCCACGAGAACGTTGACAAGGACAATCAACCCCAGGATCCCCAGCGAGATCCCACAGGCGTACCCAATCGCTTGCCACAGCACAGGAGACATGAGCCCAACCTCACGAAGAATGCTTGTGCAGAAGAACCCACCCTTCAAGCACCTTAACAGATGCCGGATCCCCAGCGACCTACGGCCCGCTTCGCGAGCATCCATTTTGACCCTTCCAATCCCAAAGGGTTCCCCGCCAGCTCAAAATCTCTGCGCTCGAAAGTTAACAAAACGCGCGGAATTCCCCACCCTCTGTAGGGTGGGGATGGATAGCGCCA
>NZ_JANSIH010000211.1:0-746 GCF_047462075.1 Synechococcus sp. R55.2 | reverse complement strand
ATCTGGCTATCCGCGTTTACGAACACCTGGACATAGAGCTGCAACAGACGCTGCTGCGCGAGTTCAGAAGCCAAGAGATCCAGGACATCCTGGACAAGATGTCGCCGGACGACCGGGCCCGCCTCTTCGACGAACTGCCGGCCAAGGTGGTTGCCGAACTGCTGCCGCAGCTCAGCCCCGAAGAGCGGGAAGCCACAGCCTTGCTGCTGGGCTATGCCCCCAACACCGCGGGGCGGATCATGACTCCGGAATACATTTCCCTGCGAGAGAACCTGACCGCAGCCGAGGCGCTGGAGCGGGTGCGCCTCTTGGCCCGCGAAACCGAGACCATCTACTACCTCTACGTCACCGACCAAGAGCGACACCTGACGGGAACCCTGTCCTTGCGGGAGTTGGTGATGGCCGATCCGGCCCAAGGGTTGAGCGAGGTGATGAACCAAGAGGTGGTGTTTGTGGACACCCACACCGATCAAGAAGAAGTGGCCCGGGTGATCCAGCGATACGACCTGTTGGCGGTGCCGGTGGTGGATAGGGAACGGCGCCTGGTGGGCATCGTTACGGTGGACGATGTGCTGGACATTCTGGAGCAGGAAACCACCGAGGATATCTACTCCTTGGGAGGGCTGCAATCGGGGGAAAATGACTATTTCGATCTGAATTTTTGGCAGGCGGCCCGCAAACGGGTGGTGTGGCTGCTGATTTTGCTATTCACCAACACCTTCACCAGCACGATCATTGCCCGACAG
>NZ_JANSIH010000210.1:0-26641 GCF_047462075.1 Synechococcus sp. R55.2 | reverse complement strand
TTATACATTATTTTCAGTATAGTTGAGCTTATTATTGACTAGAGTCATGCTCCTCTGCCATGCGCTGCCCCAGACGACCACCCCCAACCCCTCTTCCACCCTGGGAGAGGAAATGCCTGCTCTAGGGGATCCGGGTCCGCAACAGTTCAAGTGGGCTAATGGGGGATCCCCCTCGAGAGGGGAGAGACTCAGCTCAGCAATATCCGTGCCTAGTCAAAGCAGAGGGCTATTGTTAAGGAATCTAAAGTAAAGTTGAGCTTTTGATATCACTGTTGCCGTCTTGTTACCGAAAGCGCTATCGTCTAAGCATCAAAGCTTTTTTCAAAGCTGCTTTATGGGCCCTGGAGGAGCGACCCCTCTGGGGCTTCTTCCATCCGGCTGCAGCTGAGAGGGCAAGGGATGGCTTTATGGGGTAGGGATCACTCCTCGGCGGACGGCAGGCCCCAGGGCGTGGCTGCCGATGTCAGAACGATAGTAGGCCTTGGGAAACTGCACTTGCTCCACAGCTGCGTAGGCTTGGCGCAGGGCCTCGGATAGGGTTGCCCCTTGGCCGGTAAGACAGAGAACGCGCCCGCCATCGCTCAGGAGCTGCTTGCCTGCCTGGCGGGTACCCGCATGAAACACCAACGCCCCCGTGGTGGCAGCTGCATCCAAGCCGGAGATGGGGATCCCTCGCTCGTAGGCATCGGGATAGCCTGGGGCTGCCATCACCACGCAGGCGGCATAGCCGGGTTTCCATTTGAGCTGGATTTGGGCCAGCCGTCCTTCTATACAGGCCAGCAGCACCTCGTCCAAAGGGTTTTCCAGCAAGGGCAGGATGACCTGAGCTTCGGGATCCCCAAAGCGGCAGTTGTACTCCAACACGTAGGGATCCCCACTGGGCGTGATCATCAAACCGGCATAGATCACCCCCTGGTAGCGGATGCCCCGCCGTTGCAAAGCCTCCAGGGTGGGATCCAGGATCTGGGTTTGGATGCGGGCCAACCCTTCTGGAGTGACCAGGTGATCCGCAGGGGCATGAGCTCCCATGCCGCCGGTGTTGGGGCCAGTATCGCCCTCGCCAAGGCGCTTGTAGTCCTGGGCAGGTGGCAGCGGCACACAGATCTGGCCATCGGTTAGAGCCAAAACCGACACCTCCTGGCCGGGGATAAACTCCTCGATCAGCACCTGATCGCCCGGCTTGGCCAGGGCTGCTTCCAGGGCTTGCACGGCTTCTTCCCGGTTTTGGGCAACGGTTACCCCCTTGCCGGCAGCCAGTCCATCTTTTTTGATGACCACTGGGAAACTCTGGGAGTCGAGATAGGCCACAGCGGCAGATAGCTCAGCAAAGCCGGTAGCGCGAGCAGTCGGGATCCCCGCCTCTTGCATCAATTGCTTAGCCCAGAGTTTGCTTCCTTCCAGTTGGGCAGCGGCGCGGCTAGGCCCGAAAATGGGCAACCCTGCTGCCTGGAAGGCGTCCACGATCCCCTGCACCAAGGGCAGCTCTGGCCCCACCACCGTCAGGCGGATCCCTTGTACGGTAGCAAACCGCACCAGGCCTTCAATGTCGGTAGCCGCCAAAGCCACGGATTGACAGCGGGGCAGCTGCTGCATGCCGCCGTTGCCGGGGGCACAGTAGATCCGAGTAACCTGGGGAGACTGCAACAGCTTCCAGGCCAGAGCGTGTTCTCGCCCCCCAGATCCGATGACCAGAGCCTGCATGGTGTGCTATTCCGCTGTTTCTAAACCCAGCTTGCCTGTTTTCCGAACATCCCCCATTAGACCATGTTCTTGTACCATTTCTGGGGTGTTGGCGCACTCCGGTCAGTGGACGGCGAGAGAACGGCCCCGCCAAGTCCAGTTGCGGCCGGTGGTGGTGCGGATGGCCGAAGCCAAGATGATGGCCGCTGTCGCCCAACCCCCCACTGCCGTTAGCCACCAGTAGCAGAGGGGCAGATGCGCCCAATGCCGGAGCAGAAGCCGGATGGCCAATTGGGCCAGGATCCCTGCCAAGCTGGCCAACAGCACCTCCAGGGATCCCGTAGCCCCAGCCAGGATCACCCCCAACCAGGGCAAGCTGCAGATCCCCAAGACCGTACCCATTGCCAACACCGCCAAGGCCCAGTTGCGCTCCAGGCCCAGGAACCAGTTTTTGGTCCACCCTTCCCAAAGGGCAGCCCCGTTGGCATACATGCGGCTGCGCACCCGCGGCCCTCCCAGGCAAATTTGCAGGCCCAACCCCTGGGCTTTGATCCGTTGCCCCAGGGCCACATCCTCGATCACCACATCGGCCACTCCGGCATGCCCGCCAACTTGCTCGTAGGCAGAGCGCCGAAACAGCAGGAAGGGACCAAAGGCAAAGGCTTTGGGGTTGTCGGGATCGTTCACGGCGGCAAAGTTGTAACCCACCGCCAGGATGGTCATCATGATGGGTTGCACCAGCCACTCCGCCAGGCAACCGCACACCAATTGCGGCCCTACACTCACCAAGCCGCTGCCGCTTGCCAGCAAATGTCCTAAGGCCGCTTCAATGGCACCGGATCCCAGCCGCACGTCGCAATCCAGAAACAGCAAGTAGTCGGCTTCTACGCGGGCGACGGCTTGGGCACAGGCCCAGTTTTTGCCCACCCACCTTTGGCCTTTGGGACGGGGATCCCCCTTGAGCAGGTGTAGGCGCGGATCTTGCCGTTCGGCAGCCAGGGCTTGGGCCAGCTCCCAGGTGGCATCCGTGGATTCATCGTCCACCAACCACACCTGTAAAGGGGCAGAGGTGCTGTCCAGAATGCTGCTCAGGCAGCCCACCACGTTCTCGGCCTCGTTGTAGGCGGGCACGATCACCGCCAGCCGCTCCATCCCGGCCGCGATTTCCCCTGCCTGTTCCGCCGGGGGATCCCTCAGCCAGGGGGAAGCCCGCAACGCTCGCCTCAGTTGCAGAGCCACTAGGGCAATCGCCAAAGCTGTTAAGGACAATACCCCCGTTAGGATTTCTCGGATCCCCACTCCTGCTTCCCTCGTTGTTTAGATGTGCTCAGGAACAGATTCCCACCTCTAATGCTCTAGCTCTGGGATGGCCCAATGATTTTCTAGGCAGACAAAACCCCCTCTACGATATCGCCATAGGGCCGGGGAAAGATTAGCCAGACCTGGCGCTGGGTTTCCACCAAGGCACGCACCAAAGGGGAAAGATGGGCAATTTCTTCATAGCCACGCTCGGTTTTGAGCTGGATCCCTTGGTCATAAAAGCTATAGCCCTGGACATGGGCAGAGCGGATGCCCAAGTAACTTTCAGGATCCAGCCCGTCCTGCAGCATTTTGGCCTGCACGGCGGCCACCAGGGTTTGGCGTTGTTCCTCAGACAACTGGGTAATGTTGCGGGCCTTGAACAAATCCCGCTCCAAGTAGCGCCGCGACAGATCCGCCAAGATGGGATCCTTCCCCGACATGGCCCAGAGGCGCATGGGGTAGCTGAAGATGATATCGTCGGCAGCCAAGTAGAGGGGGAGCGGCAACTCGAAGGGATCCCCTTTTTGAGCCGCCAGCGAGGCCCAGCACCAAGCGCTGAGGATGGGATCCAGCTCAATCTCCCCCCTTTGCAGGAGCGCCTCTGCCCGCCTGAATAGCCGCTCCAAGATAAAACGGGCACAGAGGCTCTTGGGGTGCTGGTACACCTGGGTGTACATGAAATAGCGCACCACCAGGTAGTGCTCGATGGCCCCCAGGCCTTTGCGGGCGGGGATGGACAGGGATCCCGTCTCCGGGTCATAATCCAGCACCGTTAGGATGCGATCCAAGTCCAGGTGGCCGTATTGGGCACCCGTGAGCAGGCTATCCCGCATCAGGTAATCGAAGCGGTCGCAGTCCAGTTGGCTGGAGATGAGTTGCCCCACCAGCGGCAGGGGAAACTGCTTCTGCAGCACTTGCTGCATCTGGGCCGGCAGTTGGGAATCAAACTCCGCCAGCAGCGTCCTCACCTGGGGATCCTCCCGGAGAATGCGGGCCGTCCAAACCTCGTGCCGGCAGCCGAAGATCTCTTCCCCGGCATGGCTAAAAGGGGCATGGCCAATGTCGTGCAGCAGAGCCGAGGCCAAGGTTACCGCCCGATAGGGACGCAGCTCCGGGTGGCGATGGGCCAATTTGTCGAACAGCCGCCGCGTTACCTGCAGCACCCCCACCGAATGGGTAAAGCGGGATCCCTCTGCCCCGTGGAAGGTAAAAAAGGCCGTGTCCAACTGGCGAATGCGGCGCAGCCGCTGAAAGGCCGGTGTATCGATCAGGCGAATGAGCAGAGCCTCAACCGCGTCCCCTCCATTCAGGCTGATGGCGCCATGCAGGGGATCGTGGTAGGTGCGGGACTTGCAAAACCGTAGCGGCATACTCCCACCATACCTCGCCAATTTTGGGATCCTTGGCTAGCCTGTCTGGGGGTGCTTCCCGCCTCGCCCTATCTATGCCCGCTTTCCCATGCCTCTCTCTGCAAAGGATGCCAGCACCCGAACCCCAGAAAACTCGACTCCAAGACAACAAGACAGCTGGGTGTTCCTCCTCTCCCTGCTGATTTTGATACTCAGTTTGGGGCTAACCGGCTGCTCTGCCAGTTCTGGATCCCCTGGTGTGCCCAGCCCACCCACCCTCACCCGCTACGTTGCCCTGGGAGCGAGCGATGCCGTTGGCTACAACGCCTCCATTTCCTGTGATGGCCCAGCCAACGCCGCCAGCACTCGACCCCAGCGCTCAGAGCCGTTGGACTGCCCCAATGGAACGGGCTATGTGCCCCGCCTGGCCCGGTCTTTGCCGGCCCCGGTTGAGCTAGTCAATTTGGGCCGTTCGGGAGCGGTGCTCAGCCCCGCCATTCAAGCCCTGAGGCAGGGGATCCCGGCCAATTTGCTGCAGGATCAAGTGCCGCGCCTTCCCCCCGATGCCACCCTGATCACCATTTGGGTGGGCGGAAACGATACCAACGCCATCGCTCTGGCGGCGGCTCAACGGGCTCTCCAAGGTGAGGATCCCTTGCCCTTCGTCGATCAGCAGATCCGACAATTCGCCGCCGATTACCAAACCCTGCTGCAAGCGGTGCGTGCCCGTGCCCCTCAAGCTCGCCTGGCGGTGGCCAACCTGCCCAACTTCGCCCTGATTCCTCTGGGTCAGCAGCAACCCAGCAGCGTGCGCCAACTGCTCTCCCTGATCTCGGTTGGCCTCACGCAACGGGCCATCAACCCCTTAAGCCAACAGGGGATCCCAGTGGTGGACTTGCTCTGCGATCCCCGCTCCTACCGACGCGAGTCCTTCTTTCCCGGCCCGCTGGCCGACGGCTTTCACCCCAACGACCGGGGCTACGCCGATTTGGCCGATGCCTTCTTGAGCGCCCTTCGGCAACCGCTCCCTCCCCAAACCCGCTGCCCTCCCTTTAGCGAGGTGGGATCCCTGCAATGGGATGCGGCGGCAGAGTCCGCCCTCCGAGGTTTTCTCGCAGATGGATACAAGCCGGCACAATAGGAAGGATCCCTGCGCTCGGCAAGGGATCCCAAAGGCGCTCAGAGGATCCACCCATGGAAAACGGGCCAGTTTTAGGAAGCAGCTACCGCTGCCGAGGAACGCCGCCGCCGGCCCAGAGCACCCGCTACCGGCTCCGGTTGGGTTTCCACACTCAGGGAAGACACAGACTCCTCTTCAGGGGATTGCACAAAAACCGCCACCGTGGGCTTGCCGGGCAATTGTTCTCGCAAGAAACGGCGCACCACCCGCTCCACTTCGCCCTTAAGGCCGGCCCAGTCGATGTCCAGGCTGCCCCGCTCCAGCGAGCGAGCAAATTGGGGCCACGCTTGCCGAAGGGTGTTCTCCAGAAGGGGTTTCAGGTCGGATCCCTTGAGTTGGTTCCCTTCCCCCGCCAAGCCAAAGGTTTGCACCTGTGGGGTGCAGAGCAACTGGCCACTGCCGTCCAGGCTGATCACCACCGTCACCATACCGTCTTTGGCGATCTGCTGCCGCTCCTGCATCATCTCATCCATCACCACTCCATCGTGGGAAGCGGCGATCATCTGTAGGCCAGAGGGGACGCGGCCCGTGATGGCAATGCGCTCCCGGTTCACCTCCACCACATCGCCGTTGTCGATGATTACAATGTTTTCCCGCGGGATCCCCATGCTCATGGCGGTTTCGGCGTGCTTGACCAGCATGCGGTATTCCCCGTGGGTGGGGACAAAGAACTTGGGGCGGGTGAGGGCAATCATCAGCTTCTGGTCTTCCTGGCAGCCGTGGCCGGAAACGTGCAGGCCCTTGTCTTTGCCGTAAATGACATTGGCTCCCAGCTCCATTAGCTTGTCAATGACCCGCGAGACTGCGATCGTGTTGCCAGGGATCGGGTTGGCCGACCACACCACCGTGTCTCCTGGCTTGATTTGCAACTGCGGGTGCTCACCGTTGGCGATGCGGGTAAGAGCAGCCAGCGGTTCTCCCTGGGATCCGGTGGTGAGGATGATCACCCGGTCATCCGGCAGGCTGTTGATCACATGCATCGGCTGCAGCGTTTCGTCCTTGCAGCGGATGTAGCCCAAGCGCCGCGCATGAGCCACCACGTTTAGCATGGAGCGGCCCAGCAGAGACACCACCCGACCTTGCTGTTCGGCAATCTGCAGCACCAAGTTGAGACGATGTACCGAAGAAGCAAAGGTGGTGATGATCACCCGTCCCTTGGCTCCGGCAATGGCCTTGGTGAGACCGGGCACCACTGAGGCTTCAGAGGGGGTGAACCCCGGCACTTCCGCGTTGGTGGAGTCGCTGATCAGGCAGAGCACTCCCTTTTCCCCATGTTCGGCCAACCGCTGCAGGTCGAAGTACTCCCCATCCACGGGGGTATGGTCGATCTTAAAGTCGCCGGTCTGAATAATGACGCCCACAGGCGTGTGCAGAGCCACCGTAAAGCTATCGGCAAACGAGTGGGTGTTGCGAATGAATTCGGCAAAAAAGTGCTTGCTCAGGGGAACGATTTCGCGGGGGCCCACAGGGCGCAGCTCTGTGCGGTTGAGCAGGCCCACCTCCCGCAGTTTCTCTTCCAGCAACGCCAGCGCCAATCTGGGGCCGTAGATGACCGGAATATCGAACTCCCGCAAGTGATACGGGATCCCGCCGATGTGATCTTCATGGCCGTGGGTAACCACCATCCCCCGCACTTTGTCGCGGTTTTGCTTGATGTAGGTCATGTCCGGCAGTACGATGTTCACGCCGTGCATGCTCTCATCGGGAAAAGCCAAACCGGCATCCAAGAGGATGATGTCATCCTCGTAGCGGAAGGCCCATGTGTTTTTGCCGATCTCCCGCTCGCCGCCCAGCGGAATCATCTGAACGGAAGAGGTGGATTGTGGGGTTACAGAACGAGAAGCAACTGAAGAACGTGGTGTTGGCATATGGGTTTAGATCCTCAACAGTAAAAAAACAAAAACAGAAATGGGCACAAGCTATCCCCAACAAGGCTGTGGGTGAAAGCTGAACTCAGCCGCCGCAACTTATTTGCTTCCCAAGCTGGGAAAGAGCTTTTCGGGGAAAAAGCCACTTACCCACAGGTCAAACGCCACAAAAGAGCCCCTTGCAAACCCCTGAAAACCGTGGTCATGGCAGAAGCAAAGCCTAAAAATGCAATCATGAAACTTTTGTCGCCATTCGCTCGGATCCCTTTGATTCAGCCAGCAGGCCCATCTCTTCAAGCACCTGTCGCAAAACCTGCAGAGAACTGGGCTGTAGAGGCGCTAGGGGAAGGCGCGCCCGACCCACTCGCCAACCCTGCATCTCCAATGCGGCCTTAATCGGAACTGGGTTGGTCTCGATGAATAAAACCTTGAACAACGGAAACAGGCGTAGGTGGTGGGCCAAAGCTTGATCGTGTTGCCCCCTGATGTAGCTCTGGATCAGCTCCTGCAACTGCAACCCAACCAGGTGGCTGGCTACACTGACCACCCCGCTCCCCCCCAAAGATAGGAGCGGCAACGTCAGAGAGTCATCCCCTGAATAGATGGCGAAACGCGAGGGAGTGAGTCGCCGAATTTCCGAAGCTACATCCATCATACCACTGGCTTCTTTGATGGCGACAACCGTTTCCAATTCTGCTAATTGGGCTACAGTCTCCGGCTGTAAACTGGCCCCTGTCCGACTGGGAATGTTGTAGAGCAAGATGGGCAGGTCACTGGCTTGGGCGATGGCCTTGAAGTGCTCATAAAGGCCGGCCTGGGTAGGCTTGTTGTAGTAGGGCACCACCTGTAAAGAGCCGTCTAAACCCAATTGAGCGGCCTTTTTTGTGGCTTCAACGGCCTCACGAGTGGAGTTGGATCCCGTCCCGGCGATCACCTTAGCCCGACCGGCTACGGCATCTCGCACCACGCGGAACAGCTCATACTCCTCTTGCCAGGTTAGGGTGGGAGATTCGCCTGTGGTGCCACAGACCACCAAGCCGTCACTGCCGTGGGTTGCCAAGTAATCGGCCAAACGAGCGGCCTCATCGTAGTTAAGCTCCCCCTCATCAGTAAAGGGGGTAACCATGGCCGTCAGCACTCGACCGAAGTTCACCGATTGCTTCTCCCCATCAACCACACCAATCCGACGATTAACCGGGCGACCCAGATGAGACCAGTTTGTTTTTCCATCATACCTGCCTTTGCGTTAGGGATCCCGCTTGCCTGCCCTGCCAAGGCCCAGTTTGTGCCTCACCCGGTTGCCACAGGCTGGATAAAAGGGAGATAACAAAGAAGACAGACCGTTTGAACACGGAATGTATAGCCATTTGCCAATCCTGCCCCTACCTTTGGGGGGAGCAGCCTTTCTACCGACACTTGAGGATCCCTATGGACGCCCTAACTGCCCTGAAAGAGCGCATTTCCGCCGACAAATTGGATCGCAGCCGCCGTTTATCGGAAGCGGAGATCCGAGAGCTGGTGGCTTATGCTACGGAAGCTCCTTCTTCCTTCAACATTCAGCACTGGCGGTTTGTTGCGGTCACCGACCCGGAAGACAAAGAGCGCCTCAAATCTCTGGCCTACAACCAACAGAAGGTGGCGGATGCATCGGTGGTGTTTATCATCCTGGGGGATCTGCGGGGGTATGAGAAACTGCCTGAAATTGTGCAAAGAAGCGTTGCTGCCGGGATCCTCCCCCCCGAAAAAGCGGAAGGCTGGGTGAACATGGCCCAGGCAACCTATCTCCACAATCCCACCTTGGCGCGGGATGAAGCGATTCGCTCTGGGGCGATGGCTGCCATGGCGCTGATGATCGCGGCTCAGGCCAAGGGTTTGGTGAGCGGGCCGATGATCGGCTTTGATCCGGAAGGGGTAAAGCGGGAGTTCGGCATTGCCGACCGCTACGTGCCGGTGATGCTGCTGGCGGTTGGATATGCGGCAGCGGGTAACCTGCCGCGCAAGCCTCGCTTGGGGGTGGATGAAGTTCTGGCCTTTGGGCGAGGGCGGGAGTTTTAGCCCCAGACTCAGGTGGGATCCCTGTCGCCCTCTCCTGGGCTCCTACCGGCATCAAGCCTTGAGAAAATGAACCAGCTGTTGTAAGCGATCCCAAGCGGCACCCCTGGCGAGAATCTCGCGAGCTTGGGCGATCCCGGCTCTCCAATCGGGGGCCACTCCGGCCACCTGCAGGGCCAAAGCAGCATTCAAGGCCACCACATCCTGCTGGGCAGGCGTCCCGGATCCCTGAAGGACTTGGGCGAGGATGGCGGCATTTTCCGCCACATCCCCCCCCTTGAGAGCTTGGGTGGGTGCCAGGGTCAGCTCGTAATCTGCAGGGTTCAAGACTTCCGTCCGTACCAGCCCACCGGACAGGATGCCCAGATCGGTGGGTTGCTCCAGACCGGCCTCGTCGAGACCTTCGCGGCTGTGCAACACAATGGCCCCTTCCCGTCCCAACAGGCGCAGGGCCTCTGCCATTACCGGCACCAGCTCCTGGGCGTAAACCCCGATCACCTGGCGGTTGGGATAGAGGGGGTTGACCAAGGGCCCCAACAGGTTGAAAATGGTGCGAACCTTGAGGGCCCGCCGATAGGGGATCACCGCCCGCATGGCCGGGTGCCACTGGGGAGCAAACAAAAAGGTGATGCCCACTTCCGCCACAGCCGCCCGCACCCGCTCTGGCTCAGCCCCCAAGTTCACCCCCAGGGCCTCCAGCACATCCGCCGAGCCGACCTTGCCAGAGGCCGAACGGTTGCCATGTTTGACCACCGGGATCCCGGCTGCACTGACCACAAAGGCCACCGCCGTGGAAATGTTAAAAGTGCTGGCCCCATCGCCGCCGGTGCCACAGGTATCCACCAGGAGAGGCAAGTCCAGCGGGGATCCCAGCGAAGCCCGCTGTAGCACTCGTGCCATGCCGGCCAGTTCACCAGCGCTGACCCCCTTGGCTTGCAGAGCCGCCAGAATCGCCCCCGACACCACATCTGGCACTTGGTTCTGGAGCCAACCGTTCATCAACTGTTCAGCTTGGGCTTCGCTGAGAGATTGCCGATCCAGCAACTGCCCCAAAAGCTGTGGCCAAAGGTCAGCCGTTTCCGTCATGGGTCGGGATCCTGGGTGTCAGCGGGTACTTATAGTAGCGTATCTAGTAGCGTATCCCGCCTCTGGGTCACTTGCCTCGTGCAGGTCGGGCCATGCTGATGGTTGGTATAGTGGGTTTGACCTGAGCCGTTTCCGGCCCTAGCAGGGTGCGCTCCATTCTTCTCTTCCCTCCCGGAGGTTGTGATGAACCCTCCAACTAACCCAAGGGCTTGCAGCCCGCTTGCACGAGCGGGAGCCTTTGCCCCCATCCATGTTGTGGGCGGGGGGTTGGCGGGGACAGAAGCTGCTTGGCAAATTGCCCAGGCAGGGTTGCCTGTCATCCTTTCGGAGATGCGCCCCGTGCGTCAGAGCCCGGCCCATCACACCGATCAGTTGGGGGAGCTGGTGTGCAGCAACTCCTTTGGGGCTGCAGCCAGCGATCGGGCGGCAGGGCTGCTCAAGGAAGAACTGCGACAACTGGGATCCCTGGTGATCGCGACGGCGGATTGCCATGCAGTGCCGGCAGGAGGGGCATTGGCAGTGGATCGGGCCCGCTTCAGCCAGGCTCTCACGGAAGCCATTCAAAACCATCCCCGCATCACCCTGCGTCGGGAGGAGGTGACGGAGATCCCGGAGGGCATTGCCGTCCTCTGTACCGGCCCTCTGACCAGCGATCCCCTGGCCAAGGCACTGCAAGCCTTTACGGGCCTGGAGTACCTGAGCTTTTTTGATGCGTCTAGCCCCATTGTTACCGGGGATTCGTTGAACCGAGCGGTGGTGTTTCAGGCTTCCCGCTACGACAAGGGGGAAGCAGCCTATCTCAACTGCCCCATGACGGAAGCGGAGTACGAACGGTTTTGGCGGGCGCTGGTGGAGGCGGAGCAGGCGCCCCTCAAGGATTTTGAACGGGAGGAGCGCAAGTTTTTCGAGGGCTGCTTGCCGATTGAAGAAATGGCGCGCCGGGGCAAAGACACCCTCTGTTTCGGCCCCTTGAAGCCGGTGGGGCTGGTGGATCCGCGCACGGGATCCCGTCCTTACGCGGTGGTGCAGTTGCGGCAAGAGGACAAAGCAGGGCAGCTGTGGAACTTGGTGGGCTTTCAAACCAACTTGAAATGGGGAGAACAGCAGCGGGTCTTTCGCCTCATCCCCGGCCTGGAACAGGCGGAGTTTGTCCGCTTTGGGGTGATGCACCGCAATACATTTTTGAATTCGCCCCAGCTTCTGTGGCCGACCTTGCAATTTCGTCGCCGACCCACGCTGTTTGCCGCCGGCCAGTTGGTGGGCACCGAGGGCTATGCCTGCGCGGTGGCAGGGGGATGGTTGGCCGGACAGAACGCCGCCCGCCTGGCTCTGGGGTTGCCCTTGATCACGCTGCCCCCCGAAACAATGATGGGATCCCTGTTTCAATTCATCAGCAGCGCGGATCCCAAGCATTTTCAGCCGATGCCGGCCAATTTTGGGCTGTTGCCGGATTTGGAGGGGCGCAAGCTTCGCAACAAGCAGGAGCGCTATGGCCGTTACCGGGATCGCGCTTTGGCTGCTCTGAAAACGACTGGGTTGGTGCGCCAAGTGCAAACTGCCTAGGGGAGGCCCAGGCTGGAGCGTGTTACCAACGGTTGCAGTCCGAAGTCAAAGTCGAGATTGAGCGTTAGCTTGAAGTCGATAAGCCTTGCGAAGGCCGACGAAGACACGCTGTGAATATTCTGGTCGTCAATGCCGGTTCCAGCAGCCTCAAATCCTCCCTATTTCTGGCGGTTGAGGGAAGGGTGGAGGCCACGCCCATCTGGCAAGCCCAGGTGGATTTCACCTACAAGCCGGGGGAGGCCCTCATCCAGACCCGTCGGCGAGGCGGTGGGTGGGAACCTTTTCCCTCCGTTTCACCTGAGAGGGGGATCGGCCAATTGGCCCCGCTGTTTCAAAGCCTCTGGCAAGGGGAGGGATCCCTGCTCTCCCAGGCGGCTGAGATCGGCGGCGTTGGCCATCGGGTGGTGCATGGGGGATCCCTGTACCGGCAGCCTACCTTAATTACACCGGAGGTGGAGCGGGCGATCGAGCAACTGATCCCCTTGGCTCCGGCCCACAACCCTGCCGCGCTAGCCGGCATTCGTCTGCTGAGTCAACTGTTGCCCGGGATCCCTCAGGTGGCCGTTTTCGACACCGCCTTCCACCAGCAAATGCCCCCGGCAGCAGCCCTCTACCCCCTCCCCTATGCCTGGGCTGAACAAGGGATCCGCCGCTACGGGTTTCATGGCATTAACCACGAGCATTGCGCCCGTCGCGCTGCCGAGATCTTGAACCGACCCCTGGAAGAGTTGCGGCTGATCACCTGTCACCTGGGCAACGGCTGTTCGTTGGCGGCTATTCGCGGGGGCAGAAGCGTGGATACCACCATGGGCTATACCCCTCTGGAGGGCTTGATGATGGGATCCCGGTCGGGGTCGGTGGATCCGGGCATTTTGATCCATCAGTTGCGCCAGGGCATGAGCGTGGATGAACTGGATCGGATCTTGAACCGAGAATCAGGGCTGAAGGGCGTTTCCGGCCTAAGCAGCGATATGCGGGTTGTGTTGGAGGCAATGGAGGCAGGCCATGCCCGGGCGGAGCTGGCTTTCGATCTGTTTGTCCACCGTCTGCGCAGCCAGATTGGGGCAATGCTCATGAGCTTAGATCGGCTGGATGCGCTGGTGTTTTCTGGGGGGATTGGGGAAAACTCAGCACCGGTGCGGGCGGCAGCCTGTGCAGACCTAGGTTTTTTGGGGATCCAGATCGACCCGGTTTTGAATGCCGGATCCCCCCGCAACTGCGATATCAGCACCTGCGATGCTCCGGTGCGGGTTCTGGTGATCTCAGCCCAAGAGGACTGGTCCATTGCCACAGCCTGCCAAAGCCTTTTGCAAAGGGAATAAGCGAAGGATCCCAGGCCGCTGCTTGCCAGGTTCTCTCCTTTCTGCCCACTGGCTTGGTGAAGATCAACCTCGGACAATAAGCTCAAGAAAGAAGGTCTTTTGAGACTCCTTTGGGATCTTTTGGGGATGGAGAAGAGATGATGCAGCGGATACATGAACGGATCCCAGTGCTGGTGCTGCTGAGCAGCGCTCTGGTGGGGTGTGGGGGTACAACCGGCAGCAGCAATCTTCCGCCCCTGCCACCTCCCATACCTGCTCCGTCCCTCACCATTACCGATCTCTCCCCGCGCACCGTCTCGGTGGGGCAAACCCCGACCTTTGTGGTGTCTTTCCGGGTAGAAGCCCCTGCCGGGATCCGGGGTTCCAACGCCTTTTTGGCTTCCGTCACCACCCCACTCGGCAATTTCGTAACTCTGGGAGCTTTTGATGCCGCTCAGTTGCCCGGCTGCTTCGTTGGGGCGACCACCTGCACCGTTACAGGGCTGACCCTGACCCAGA
Source organism: Synechococcus sp. R55.2 (assembly GCF_047462075.1). Classification (NCBI taxonomy): domain Bacteria; kingdom Bacillati; phylum Cyanobacteriota; class Cyanophyceae; order Synechococcales; family Synechococcaceae; genus Synechococcus; species Synechococcus sp. R55.2. The sequence continues at coordinate 12,741 of NZ_JANSIH010000210.1, read as the reverse complement.
ATCGCTTTACCCTCACTCAAACGGGATCCCATCAGCTCACCATCAGTGTGTTCGATCGGCAGGAGCGGCTGGGCAGCGGCAGTTTCACATTTACCGGAGTGCTTTGAAAACGGTTTGGATAAAGACACAGAGGATACTAGTCTTGCAGGATCCCCAGAAACTCAAAACTCACTCTAGGCCCTATCTCTCAGGTGGATTTCTGAGGCTTCCGGCCAAGGGATCAGGCCACCTCGGTCAAACTTGAACGGCCTCGCCGTTCCTGAGGAGATCGAGTTTTGTTGCTTCAAATCGGGTGGGGATAAAGTCGAGTATGTAGTCACTCTAAACATCATGGTCTAAACATCATGAATGAAACCTTTCCGTCTGGCTCCCCTCTCCCTCTGGAAGAGGAGCTGAGAGTGGTCGCGGAAGCGGCGCGGAGCGTTTGGGCACGGTCTCCAGCAGGAATGTAACTCGGAGATCCCAACTCAGGTGATCCGGATCAGCGCAAGCCTTTGGTCAGGGGAGTAGGTTATAGTTATCCAAAAAGATAACAATTTTGACGAAAAAGACATCTTCTGCTTTCCCCAAGCTGACCTTTCGATATGCTGAAGCCGATCTAGGGAATGGAGGCGCTGAACGGTGGAGAATGGGATCGTGTGTCAACTCACTTTAGAATGGATCGAGGCCGACCGGCGCCGATCGCAAACGGTTTCGCCTGTTCCCTCCAAGCTGGTTACCATTGGACGGGATCCCAGCTGTGATGTGGTGCTCAATGACCCAACTCGCTCGGTCTCAGGAGTTCACGCCGGGCTTTATTTTGATCCCAAAACCTTAAACTTTCACATTCGCAACTTAACTCGGGATCGTTTGCCTCCTAAGCAGCCCAACCCTGTCTGGGTGAATGGCCGAAAAATGATTCAGGAGGAGCCTGCGCTTGAGGCCAATAGCCAAATTCAGTTGGGGCACATTGTGCTGAGGGTGAAGTCTATAGAAGTGGCCAGGAAGGATCAGGGGGTTCCCCTCAGCCGCGGCACTTTGGACGCCCTCAAGGTTAAGTGCAGCCGCCTGGAAAACCCTCACTACCTGCCCCCGGAATATCAGGGCCAGAATTGTCCCTACTGTGGGCATTTGGTTTTGAGCGCTACCTTGGTGATCCCTCCTCCAGAAGCTGGCAAAGCCCCACAACCTCCTCTCTAGAGGACCAACCCTTTCTATTCTTCTTAATTCTTCTTACAGATCCCAGTGGCTGATCCAAGTCCGTGGGGGATAGAAAAAAGGGATCCCGGACAAACCCCGAGGTGACCTGTGAGGTCGCGTTGTTCTGGGTTTTCTCAATGGCTCCATCATGATTTTTATAAAGGTGAGCAGAAGCTATGCAAATTCAACTGAGCTGGGAAGATCCCATCACCGAAGAACAGCAGGAGCTGATTTTTCCATTGCCTCTTGCCTTGGGCAGGGAGCTGGCCCAATTGCCACAGGAATGGCAAGGTCGAGAAGTGGCGCGGGCTGTGTTTGCCAGCCAGGAGATCTCCCGTTATCACGCCCTCGTCTATCTCGGTGAGGATGGCCAGGTCATCTATGAAGATCGCAGTGCCAACGGCAGCCGCATCAATGGGGAAAAAATCCGTCAGGCACGCCGGGTGCTCCAGGGGGGAGAAGTGGTGGAGCTTGGCCCCTACAGCATCACCGTGGGTTTGGTGTCCCCCAGGGATCCCAATGCCACCCTTTTGACCGGCACCCATCGCGGTACCCCTACCCTCCTGCTAGAGCCTCGCACCGACCTGATTCGCCCGGCAACCCAACCCGACACTGCATTTGAGGTTCCCCCGGCTTCCACGGTGGTTTTTGCCCCAGAGCAGCTTCCCGAGGTGCGGCCTGGCTCGGATTTTCCGCCGCCGGATTTGTTTCGAGCTGAGCAAATTGCCCTGAGCGCCCTCAAAGCCACCGGACTACCTGTGGAAGAGACCCTCTATTTGGCCTTGGGCGGCGGTATCGGCAGCTTTGTCTGGGTGGATACCCTGCGCATCTACGGGGTCAGACCGGAACACATCCGCGTCATCAGCATTGCCCGCAAACCCTACGAACGGTATGAACGGCTTTTGACCAACTGCCAGATCCCCCGCTGGAAGCGAATTCGCTCTGGCTCCGATTCTTGTCCAGACAACATTTGGGGCTGGCCCGGCTATGCTCTGCGGGATGCTTGGCGTTCCTTTTTCTCCGGCCGATTGTTGGAAGCATTCGGCTTTTTGTGGCAGGTATTTAGTGAGCCCTTGTTGGCAGATACCTATACGCCGCGGGCGGGGGATGTATTTGCCTCAATGGATCGGGAGGCAGCCCGAATTGGTTGGGAGCAAATGTTGTGTTACGGCCATATTCGCGCCATTCGCAAAACGGAGGATGGGCGATATGTGGTGGCCTATTCGGCAACGCGGCCCGGCCATACGGATCACCGTTTTATGGTGGCCAAGTATCTCCATTTGGCAACTGGATATCCGGCCATCAAGTTGCTCAACGACCTGCAGGAGTTTCGCGAAAAAACAGGAGATTTGAGATCGGTGGTACACGGCTATGAGCCTCATGATCACGTTTATGAGCAGTTGGAGAAACAAGGTGGCACCGTCCTAATTCGGGGATTTGGGATCGTCGCCTCTCAGGTGATGGAACGCCTTTACGAAGCCCGCAAAGTCAACCCCCGCATCTCGGTGGTGCATCTGAGCCGTGCGCCCAAAAGCGGTAATCGCTTCGGACGAGCCAAACGGGCAGTGGATAACCATTGGGAGTTTCAGCCCTTCAACTGGCCCAAGGGCACTTGGGGAGGAGTTCTGCGGGCCAAATTGGAAGCGGCGACCCCCCTGGAACGGCGCGAACTGCTGGAAGCTTGGGGCGGCACCACGACAGCAAGTCGGCGGAAATGGCGGCGGATCGTGCGGCAAGGGTTGCGAGAGGGCTGGTACTCGATTGTGTTCGGCAAGGTGGAGTCGGTGGTTCCCGGCGACAAGGGTAAGCCGGTAACCTACATTCGAGGTACCCACAACAACACGCAATTAAAGGTGGAGGCCGATTTCGTTATCGACTGTACGGGTTTGGTTTCGGATCCCATGACCAATCCTCTCCTCAACGATCTAATTACCCACTACAACCTGCCCCTCAATCCTCACGGGCGCTTGCATGTCTCCAACGACTTTGAGCTGGTGGAGATGCGCAACCGGGATGGGCGAATGTACGCTGCCGGGATCATCACCTTGGGCGGGCCCTATGCGCCGGTGGATACGTTTTTGGGTTTACAGTACTGTGCCCATCGCTCGGTGGAACACCTGGCTCGACTGCGGGCACCGGGGGTCAAAGGCTTAGAAGGGATCCGATCCCTGTGGCAATGGTGCAAGTGGGCCCTAAACATCAGCCCCTAGCTTGCCGACATTGGGCAACGCTTCTGGATTTTGTGAGATGTTTTTGGTTATCAACGCTGTCCCACACGTAAAACATTGGCGGCACACCATGGCCATTCCCCATCGCGCTAGCCTCATGAAAGTGGCGTTGCGCTGAGCCCTAACTCTTCTCTACCAAAGGGAGAACGGATGGGGGTGAAGGCCAGAAGATTCTCTCAAACAGACCGGGAGCGAAATAGATCCTGATGATCTCGATAGGCAAAACTGCTGGAGGAAAAGATGACTCCGACCCTGATTGGCCGCTGGCAAACTCGCATTTTCTTATTGGCCACCGTTGGTGTTTTGGCAAGTTTACCCTTTTATTTTGGGATCACTGGACATGGCGGCAGCCTCACCTATTTTTGGGTGCTGTTCTACGTAGGTCTGTTTGGCTGTGTTTGGGATGTTGTTTATAACTACCTGATGGGGTGGATGTGGGATCACGATTGGCCTGGGATCCTTCAGCTTTTGGCCGGCATTTGGGAAGGGCTTTTTTTGGGTACAGTCTTGAAGGTGGTGGGTCTTCCTTATATCCCAACCCAACGGTTTGACTTGGGAGATTTTATTCTCCACTACAGTGTGGTCTGGGTTTGCCTTTACCTCAGCGCTTGGGTGGTAATGCGCATTTTGTTTCCCCGCTGGCGCTTTCGCGGTGGAGAGTGGCTGGGGCCATGGCCGCGCTCCGGCAGCTAGAAAGGGGATCCATTGCCGTTAGAATCGGGCTGGGAGACCTCCCCGGATAAGTCTGTGTTTTGATCAGGTCTGTACAGGCTAAGGGGAGTTGAGACTTGTTGCTGACCCAGATTTTCACCCCATGCAAGCCTGTACCCTGATTGCCCGCGCCAAGATCAACCTCTACCTGGAAATCCTCGGATCCCGTCCTGACGGGTATTCAGAGGTGGCGATGGTGTTGCAGAGCATTCATTTGGCGGATCGCCTGCAGTTGAAGTGCCGTCCTCACGGGATCCACCTCACCTGCGATCGCCCAGAAGTGCCCACAGATGCCCGCAACCTTGCCTATCAAGCCGCTGAGCTGCTGCAAAAAGAGTGTCACTCTTCCGCCGGGGTGGAGATCCACATCGAAAAGCACATTCCGGTGGCAGCAGGCTTGGCGGGGGGCTCGGCTGATGCGGCGGCGGTTTTGGTGGGGTTAAACCAACTGTGGGGGCTGGGCCTGACGGTGGGAGAGTTGCAGAGTTTGGCAGCCAGCTTGGGATCCGACATTCCCTTCTGTATCCAGGGGGGAACGCAACTGGCCACCGGGCGCGGGGAAGTTTTGGAGCCGCTGGCCGATTGGGAAGGGATCCCTGTGCTGCTGGCCAAGCCCAAGCACCTGGGGGTTTCCACCGCCTGGGCCTATCAAGCCTTTCGTTCTCGTCAGGGGAGCTTGGGAGGGGATGCCCTACCCAAACCCACACTGCCCACCTTGCCGCAGGCGTTGGCGGCTCTCAGCCGTCAGGATCCGCCGGCGTTAGCCAGGAGTTTGCGCAATGACTTGGAACAGGTGGTTTTGCCGGAGTACGCGATTGTAGGGGAACTGCGCCAAGCTCTTCTCTCGGCGGGGGCCCTGGGATCCCTGATGTCGGGGTCAGGGCCAACGGTCTTCGGAATCATGCCCAGCCTGGAGCTGGCCGCCCAAGTGCGCAACACCCTGCGTCACCAGTTTCAGGATGTAGAGTTTTGGGTGACGCAGTTTGCCCCCACTGGGATTCTGCTGCAGCCGGATCCCTGTAGCCTCAGTCCTACCTAGGTTGTCGACTGGATGGGCTGAATGTGGGATCCCCACCAGCCTTCTCTATTCTTCCCTCTGGTTGGCATAGTAGGATGAGCACCTAAACTTAACCTTGCGTTCACAGACTGCTGGCTTTAGCGGTCAAGTTATCTCTCTGCTCTGAACCTCCCTCATGCCGCCCATCACCAAGATCCTGATCGCCAACCGGGGTGAGATTGCCCTGCGCATCATCCGCACCTGTCAGGAAATGGGGATCCGAACGGTGGCCGTTTACTCCACTGCGGATCAGAACTCCCTGCACGTCCAACTGGCGGACGAGGCTGTTTGCGTAGGAGATGCCCCGGTGGCCAAAAGCTACCTCAACATTCCCAACATCATCTCGGCAGCCCTCACCCGCGGGGCCACTGCCATTCATCCGGGCTATGGGTTCTTGGCGGAGAATGCCAAATTTGCCGAGATCTGTGCTGACCACAACCTAGTCTTCATCGGCCCCTCGCCAGAGGCGATGCGCAAAATGGCCGACAAAGCCACGGCCCGCGAAACCATGCAAGCGGTGGGGGTGCCGACCGTGCCCGGTAGCCGCGGGTTGATCACTTCGGATGAAGAGGCGGTGAAGCTGGCGGAGAAAATCGGCTATCCGGTGATCATCAAAGCCACAGCCGGCGGCGGGGGTCGCGGTATGCGGGTGGCTAAAGATGCCCAGGAGCTGCTGAAGATGCTGCGCACCGCCCAGGGGGAAGCCCAAGCGGCCTTTGGCAACGGCGGGGTTTATTTGGAGAAGTTCATCGAGCGCCCCCGTCATGTGGAGTTTCAAATCTTGGCGGATAGTCAGGGCAATGTGGTGCATCTGTACGAGCGGGATTGCTCCATTCAACGGCGACACCAAAAGCTGTTGGAAGAGGCTCCCAGCCCGGCTTTGACAACGGCTCTGCGCAGCCGCATGGGAGCAGCGGCGGTGAAAGCAGCCAAGGTGGTGAATTACGTGGGAGCGGGCACGGTGGAGTTTTTGCTGGATAAAAACGGCCAGTTTTACTTCATCGAGATGAATACCCGCATCCAGGTGGAGCACCCGGTTACCGAGATGGTGACAGGGCTGGATCTGATTGCCGAGCAGATTCGCATTGCCCAAGGTCAACCCCTCACCTTTCGCCAGAAGGATGTGGAACTGCGGGGCCATGCCATCGAATGCCGCATCAACGCCGAGGATCCCAAGCAGCAGTTTCGGCCTTGCGCGGGCACGATCAGCGCCTATTTGCCCCCTGGGGGGCCGGGGGTGCGCATGGATTCCCACATCTACACCGACTACACCATTCCCCCCTACTACGATTCGCTGTTGGGCAAGCTGATCGTCTGGGGGCCTAACCGGGCAGCAGCCATCCGCCGCATGCAGCGGGCTTTGGGGGAATGCGCCATCACTGGGGTGCCCACCACGATCCCTTTCCACCAGCAGATCCTGCGCCATGAAGCTTTTTTGAGGGGCGAAGTGTACACGGACTTCATTGCTCAGCATTTGATGCCGGGGTAGGGGCCGAGTCCAAGCTGGAGCTTGCTCGCAGGGGAAGGATAGAGTTGGTTGAGGGTTGCCAGTGGGCTAAAGATGAGGGATCCCCGACCTGGTCAGGTTCGACAGACTCAACCGAGCGGCCCTGCTCCCAGTCTCAGCCATCTGGCGGCGCAATTTTTGCAGGAGCGGGAGCGGGATCTGGCCCCTGCCAGCCGCCGTACCTACCGCATTGCTCTGGAGCAGTTTGCCAAAACTTGCCCGGTGCCGCTGCCCCAGGTGCAGCCTGCCCACGTCCAGTCCTTTTTGAACAGCTTGAAGGGCCGTCCGTTTCGCAACCGCTCTGGCCAGCGGATCCACCCGCCCGCCTCTCCGGCCACCTACAACCTCAAGCGGTTGGCCTTGCAACAATTTTTTGAATGGGCCAGCCAACGGGGCTACCTTCAAGATCCCCTGCCCACCCAAGCCATTCGACCTGCCCGCCTACCCGCTCGTTTGCCCCGCGATCTGGATCGGTTATTGCTACAGCGGGTGTTGCAGCGGGCCCAAAACCATTCTCTGCGCTACGCGGCTTTGATTCGCCTGATGCTGGAGTGCGGGCTGCGGGCCCAGGAGCTGTTGGACTTAACCGTTCAAGATTTTCAAATCAGCCCTGAGGGATCCCTGTTGGAAGTGCGCTGTGGCAAGGGGAGCAAACCCCGCGCTGTGGCCATAGGGGATCCCCTCTCCGAGCTGCTGCAACAGTATCTGAGCCAAGAACGGGGCCTGTGCGCGCCGACGGATCCCTTGTTTGTTTCCCAATCTCGCTGCTTGGCCTACCGAGGCCGCCCCCTGACCTACGATGGCCTGCGCCACATTGTTCTCAAGCTCACCGAGCCTGAGCCAGGACATCAAACCCCTCACCAGTTTCGCCACAGCTTTGCCACCTTGCTGCTGGATCGTGGCGTTGCCCCTGAGCATATCCAGCACCTGCTGGGCCATACAACTGCCGCCATGACGATGCGCTACACCCAGCGGGCCAACTTGAGAGCAGCCATCGCCCGTTCCCGCGAGATCTTAAATCAGGGCTTGGTTTAGGGATCCCTGGCTGTACTATGGCCTCTGTCGTTTCCAGTGAGACAGACGCGGATTGCTCGCAGAAAGAGGGATCCCCAAAAAGAGATCAAGGATCCTCAAGGACGGACAAACCTGACTAAGGTGGTTGGAATGACCTGAAAACAACCGATAACCAATGGGTTATTTCAAGTTACACGCTGGAGAGGAATGTAGAGCACATGCTCTCTCCCCTTGCCAATGGGCAACTGCGGCCCAAGACTGGCCTTCTGTTGTCCCAACCAGATGATCAGGTTTTTGTTCTCAGGATAGTATTCCAAAACATACTTGATGAAGTCATCAATTGTACATGGCTCGTTGAAACCTCCCATCCACTGATGAAAGTGGCTATGCACTTCGCTGGCTATAGTAATCAGGTTGGAAAGATTTGCTGCAATCTTTGGATAGTGCGCTTCAGAGTAGAGATGGTGAACCGTTAGGCTACTGGCTGTTTTTCGAGTAACTCTACAGAGATTTTTATCCCTTCTTCTTGCAAGCTCTTTTGCTCTTTCTATCTGCCTTTGTCTATCCTGGATTGTCTTGACGATTGCCTGAATCTGGGGTTCAATGCGTTCGCCAACATCTCGACACCAGTCTTTTCTGTGGTTTTGCTTGAGGACTTCTACCATAATCTTGGCAAGCTCATAGATGCCTCGCAAAGAGAGGTAGACAGTGTCGTCGTTGCCAAAGCGTGTGTAATGAACGTCTTTGATGAGTTTACTTTGTTTTGATGCAATCTCAAGCGCTTTCTTAAGGTAATCAGTTCGAGTTCCAAAGATCGTCACAACATCTTGAAGAGATAGCCAAAACTGATCTTGTCTTCTGACCAGAGAGGAGCTGTTTTCGAGGATCCTATGATCCACCAGAGCCTTCTGCCTCTTGCGATACTCTTCCTTGAACCAATTCCTAATGCTTGTGTCTGTAGAGTACTTACGACCTTGCTCTGACCTAGACCTTAAAAAGGATAAAATGGCGTAAGCACCAGACTGCGTGTATTCTCTCAGCCCCGAACTTTTGTTGATAACGCGATAGTCTTTACCTTCCACCAGTTCCCACTCATCATCAGGGATACTGTCAAAGTAGGCTTCAATCTCCCTGAGTTCCTCAAGGCTGATACCCAAAAATTCGGCGAGCTTGTTTGAAGAAACATAGACTATAGCCATTGCTCAAATTTCTCCGTAAGGCTTTTGTAGAAGAGAGTCAATCGCTGGAAAATTTTGTCATCCCCGGTTGGAGAATCGGGATGGTAGATCTTGCTCAGGCGATAAAAGGCAGCTTTGATGTCCTCATTGGTAGCTCGATCGGGGTCAAGTCCAAAAACCCGCCATGGCAAGTCGTACTTGAAGATGTTGATCCCGTTGATGCAGCCATACCCCTCTTCCCCCTCTTCGTTGGGAAGGATCCCGATGTGCTGACGATAAATGCGCTCCAAATCGTCTATGTTGGATAAGCTCAGCTTGCCCATGCCGCTGGTTGCCAGTTTGAAGCTGGCTGACTTTCTCAGCTCGGCTGCGTTTTTAACGCCAAAGTGGTTGTAAATCGCTTTCTGCAGCTCTTTGACAGACAACCGAGGCGGTGGCTGTAGCTGCCTGACCACAAACCGCGCAAAATTCTCCAGGAGTTCCTTAGAGATGCCGTAGGTATCGGAAAGGCGCTGGATTTCTGCAGCAATCGCCCCTTGCGGATCGGGCTTGGTCTCTTCTCTTGAGGTTGCCCTAGTTGTTTTTGGTTTTGTGCTGGCGGCTTTTTTGGGCATGGCTTCCCCTCAAGTCAGTGATGCCAAGTGTAGATCCGCACAAAACTTATAGGCTGTCTGTGAATTTATTTGCGCAATGATGCAGACAATCTTAGGTCAGTGTAACAATGTTGCCGGTACCTGTAAAGCTTTGCACCACATAAGCTTCGCCATACCGATGCCCAGTTGGATGGCTTGGTGTGGGGAGCAGATCCGCACTGGGCGGCCCCGCAGGCGAATCTCGCCAGCATCCGGCTGGTAGAGGCCCGCCAGCATGTTCATCAGGGTGGTTTTCCCGGCGCCATTCTCCCCCCGGAGAGCGTAAATCTCCCCGGCCCGTAGTTCAAAGTCCACGCTAGAGCGCCCCCAGCTTGCCTGTTCGGTTGAGTTCCCCCGCCAGGATCCCTACCAGACAGGCTCTCTCATAAAAAGGCTGATCATAAATGGAAGGCTCTCTGAAGAAAGAGGTACACAGGTTGAGTACCACCTTTCCTTGGCAGTGAACGTATTTCCGGCTACTTTTCAGCGCCAACTTGGGGCCGCCCCTTCAGCTTTTGGGGATCAGTCGCTTCGGACAGGCAGCACGGATATGGGATTCGCTCAGGTCGGGCATGAGAGCCAAGGCCCGCTGAGCATCAATTTGCGCTTCGCACACTGCCTCCAGTACCTGCTCAGCCATCAGGGAAAGGGGCATATCGGCAGTTTGTTCGGGATCGGTATCCAGGGAAATTTGTCGGACTCCCACAGGGGGGGGTGGCAACACCGGCGGAGCTGCCTGCGGGGACAGGGTGGTGGAAGTGCCCACCTCCAACTGCGCTTCTGCCAGGGCCACACCGCGCCCCACCATCAACAGGGATCCCAGCAACAGGAGCCATCCCAGCCCATGCAACCCCTTGCTGGACTGAGTCGGATGCTTCTGCTGTCGCTCAAGACTGCTGATGGGTGTAGCCCTGCTAAACCTACCACCGAGCATGTCACCTCTCCAAAACCACCCCTTTGCTTAAGATATCCAACCCAATTTGAATTTGCAGTAGGCTATCGTTGTCCCTCCAGGTAGCACCTACCCGCTCCCAGACTTTGCCTGCTGCACCCTCTATGGCCCGTCTATCCCAAGAGCTGGCCCGGTTTTCCCGCCTTCCCGACAGCCCAGAACAGCCCGAACCCTCCCCGGAAGGGTCGATCTGCATCGAAGACATTCTAAAACTGGCCGGTGAGCGCAGCTTTGGCTTGTTTCTGGCGATCCTTTCTTTCCCTTCTGCTTTGCCCTTGCCGGCTCCCGGCTATTCCACTCCCTTTGGTGTGTTCATTCTGTTGCTGGCCCTTCAACTGGTGGCAGGGCGAACCACCCCTTGGCTGCCGAAATGGGTGTTGCAGACCTCTGTTGAACGGAAGCAATTTCAAAAGTGGGCGCAGGCCGGGATCCCGTGGCTGCAGCGGATTGAAAAGATTGCCCGTCCCCGCTGGCGGCAGCTCTGCACCACACGGCTTGGCCAAGTCTGGCTGGGCACCTGGATTGGCTTGATGGGGATTTCCATGATCATCCCCGTTCCAGGCACCAACACCCTGCCGGCAATGGGGGTTTTCGTCACCGCCTTTGGCCTCCTGGAAGAAGACGGGATCCTGTGCAGCTTGGGATCCCTGATCTGTGTAGCAGGAGGACTGCTGACCACTTCCATTTTGATCGGCCTGTGGTTGGGGGGAACAACCCTTTTGGATTGGCTGGGGAGATAGCCGTGCCGACACCGCTTATTCCGGCCTTGCACCGGTTATCGGGATGTCGGGGCCAGCGCCAGATCCTGAGTGAGGCGCAGCTCGATCACCTGATTGGGATCCAGCACCACCACTTGCGGCGCCGTGACATTGCCGATCACCGCTCCGGCCACCCCCGCCCCCAGCACTTCTTCTGTGGCAATGGCATTGTCTCCGGTCACCAAGCCGAGAATGGCGCCCGCTGCCGCACCGATGGCTGCATCCTGAATGATTTTGCCTGTGGTGGTGTAGCGGGGATCCTTGACATCGTGAATGATGTCCGATTGGGCAGCCAAGGGGAACAGTTGGTTGTTGACGATAATGCTTTCCGCCACAAAACGGGTGCCCCCCGGGGCCGGCTCAAAGCGGCCATCCACCCGCGAGCCAAAAGGCACCAGAATATCTCCCTGGGCGTTGCGAATCGGGTTGCGGACGATCAAAGACATGGGCCGGGTTTCGTTGGGGGCAATGAAGAGGCGCTCGTTGAAGGGGGTGGTGGTTTGCATCAGGGTGCCCGCCGCCAGCGTGGAAAGGCGCAGGTCGAAGCCCGGCTGGGAACCGGAGAGGGATCCCCCTGGGTTTTGCGCCACCAAGGATCCCCGGTTAAGCATGGCCTGGTGGGTGAAGGCTGCTACCTCGGCGCGAGTGGCGGGACGGTTGGGTTCCAAGAGCATCGGGTCTGGATAATTGACGATCAACCCGGCGCGGTTGGCCGCCGCAAGTTGTGCCAGGGCCCAATTGGGGATGGCTGCCGCATCTCGGTAGCGGCTGAAGAGATCGCTGGGCTGAGCGGCTGGGATCGCTCCCGTGTTGCCAATGGCGTTGGTCAAGACCACCAGCGCTTCGGTGCGGGTAACGGGCTGCTCAGGGCGGAAGGTGCCATCGGGAAAGCCTGCCACCAAGTTGTTGGCTGCTGCCGTCGAGATGGCGCTGGCTGCCCAGTGGGTGGGGGGCACATCCCGGAAGCCGATGAAAGTACCGGAGGTATTGCGGAGGCGGAAAGCGGTATTGACAATGGTGGCAAACTGAGCGCGGGTAACCGGCTCATTGGGGCGGAAGGTGCCATCGGGGAAGCCGTTCAACACTCCTTGAGCGGAGAGGGTCTCAATGTAGGCTTGGGCCCAGTGACCAAAGGTGTCGCGGAAGGGAGCGGCCATGGCCACCTGGCAGTGGATGCCCAAGACAGCTCCCGATAGGAGTATGCCTGCTGCACGTGGATTTAAAAGAGAGGGAAACATCGTTCGTTCACCGAGTTGTCGTAGCGCCCATTGCTGGGTCGATGGCTACTTTTATTCTGGCTATTTCCTCAGTGATGACAATGGCGGAAACCCTTGCTCTGAGGTAATTTGAGCGTTTCTAACCTAAGATTTGCAGCAAAACGCAACTGCAGAGGATTGATAAGGAAACCCCTAAATCTCTGTCGCGTCAGCTAGAAATCGCAGGAGCCCCGCACTGTACCCGTAGGGTCAGTGCCGGGAGGAATGCGCTTTGATGAAGTACAATGAACTTATGAGCCAAGTCCTGA
>NZ_JANSIH010000209.1:0-746 GCF_047462075.1 Synechococcus sp. R55.2 | reverse complement strand
CAACCGCACAGAACTGGCCCGCTGGGCGATAGAAAGTGGTCTGGGCAAAAAACCGTTGTAATTCCCGCCACCCCTTTCAACGGCTGGAGAACTCTATCTCCTCGGCGCGATTGGAGATAGGGTAGTGATCGCACTTGAAGGGCAAGGTAACTGGGGTGGGCAAGTCTTTTCAAAAATTGGCGGGGGAGGATCTGCTGGCCTTGCCCCAACGTACATTGGCCGCCGATTTTCACTGCGTTACCCAAAAACTGGGTCTAAAGCCCCGTCCTTCCAGGACAGTTTTTGCCCTGTTGTTGTCATTTTAAACAGGAATGAAACATTTCCGTTGCATTGCTTCCTAGCTCCTTTCTCCCTCTGGGACAGGATCTAAAGGTGATTGTGGAAGCGGCGTGGAACGTTTGGGCAGCAGCGGGGGTGTCTCAATCTAGTTTGAAATGACTATAGACCTGCAATGATATAGACCTGCAATGAAATAAACCCATGCTGGTCAGGGAAGCCAAACTCCTCAACGCCGCTCCAGCGCCATACCAAGCCTTGGATGAGGCCCTGCCCAGTTTGTCCGCAACCAATGCTTGCGTCACTGGATGGATGAGCGTGGTGTCAACAAAGCTGCCTTGTACTCCCGATGCAATGTTAACTTGGCAACTGGGATGGGTTTCCCCGCAAGGCTTCCAGGAAGGCAAATACTGCAGGCGGATGCAGCGCAGAGGCCAGAACAGCAGCTCCGATCACCCGCTCCAGTGGGA
>NZ_JANSIH010000208.1:0-748 GCF_047462075.1 Synechococcus sp. R55.2 | reverse complement strand
CGATCCCGCCCCTGCCCACTCCCAATCCCTCTCCCAGCATCGTTGGCCTGCCTCCAGGCCCCTTGGCTGCCCTGAGGTTTACTAAGAGCTTTAGTCCTAGCACAACTTCACCAAACGCTCCCGTAACCCTAAGCTTCACAATCATCAACAACTCCGGGATCCAACTGACTGGCCTCAACTTTGCAGACAACCTGCCTGCAGGGTTAGTTGTTGCCACTCCGCCCAACTTCACCAATACCTGTGGTGGATCATTTGCTCCGACTTCAGGCGCGGCCCTAATCACTCTAATCAATGGAACACTGGCTGCCAATGCAACTTGTACAGTTACTGTTCAAGTTGTTGCTGCAGGCACAGGTACCTATACTAACCCAGCCGTAACTCTGACCAGTAACCAAGCTCCTCCTGTTCAAAGCACACCTGTTAATCTGTCAGTGATCTCGGTTCCTGCTCCAACGTTCAATAAGCAGTTTGTTCCTAACTCGACTCAAAACGGCAACGTCGTGGCTGTTGTCTTCACAATTACGAACACTGCAACTGTTCCCATAACCGGCCTCAGTTTCATCGACATTTTGCCCAGCACTCCGGCTCAATTACAAATTACGACTCCAGCAGTTACCTCAAACACCTGCGGTGGCACGCTGACAGCAAATGCTGGTACGACCGCGATTTCTCTCACGGGCGGAAGCCTAGCCGCAGGCGCCTCCTGCGTGGTTTCTGTATCGGTCGAACAAATTACCCCCATGACTAT
>NZ_JANSIH010000207.1:0-5781 GCF_047462075.1 Synechococcus sp. R55.2 | reverse complement strand
GATCTGGAGGACGGGGACGAAATTCAGTTTGGCAACGATGCCACTGCTACCTACTCGGTGCAAAACAAGGATCTGGATGAAATCCTGGCTACTTTTGAAAACACCCAGATCGTTGGGCTCTGAGAGGCCGCTTTCCCTGTTGAGTTTTGGCCTGTGGGGGATCCCCCTGTCCCCACGTGGGTTGAGGGGTTAACCGGCGCTCGGAGAAGGGATCCCGTCGCCGTATTTTCGGGATCGCTTGCTGGTAAACTGTGTCATACGAAAAAACAAAGCTGGGATCCCTGCTGTTCTTCCACATATTCCTTGGGCTTTCTGCTTGCGGGATCCCTTCCTTCTGTTGTCTCTAAGGGAGGATCCATCTTGCGCCCCATCCTCATTGCCGGCAACTGGAAAATGCACAAGACTCAGGCTGAGGCTCGCGAGTTTATGCGAGAGTTGGGCCTGGCTTTACGGTCATCGCCGTCAGGGTCAGCATCCCAGCGGCAGATCATCCTATGTGTGCCCTTTACAGACCTGGCGGTGGTGGCAGAGCAAAGCCGCGGATCCGACATAGCCGTGGGAGCACAAAACCTACATTGGGAGGATCAGGGGGCCTTTACCGGGGAAATTTCCGGCCCCATGCTGGCGGAATTGGGGGTGCGCTATGTCATCGTCGGCCACAGCGAACGGCGGCAGTACTTCGGCGAGACGGACGAAACCGTCAATCGGCGTCTGGCAGCCGCCCAGCGGCACGGCCTTACCCCCATCCTCTGTGTGGGAGAAAGCCAGCAGCAGCGGGAGCAAGGCTTGACCGAGTCTTGGATTGTGGGGCAATTGGATCGCGCCTTGCCGGGGATCGATCTGGAGAACTTGGTGATTGCCTATGAGCCCATTTGGGCCATCGGCACCGGCCATACTTGCGCAGCCCAAGAGGCCAACCGGGTCATCGGCTTGATCCGGCAACACCTGGGCAATGCCCAACTGCCCATTTTGTATGGCGGCTCGGTGAAGGCCGGCAACATCGATGAGCTGATGGCCCAGCCTGAGATCGACGGCGTGTTGGTGGGAGGGGCCAGCCTAGACCCCCAAGAGTTTGCCCGCATCGTCAACTTTCAGGCCCTAGCTCCCGCCTAGGCCGCTAGCGGGATTGTCCCCACAGCAGGGCTACCGGGAAGGATTTCAAGACAACGCCCACCGGCAAGGTTTCGCCGGCAGGGATCCTTTCCTGGGTTAGCCCGTTCACCCAGTCCAGCCGCTTCCAGCGCGGCAGATGAATTTCGGTATCTGCCCAAACGGATTCTCCCAGAGGATCTTGGGTTTCGTCGATCAACTTTGTTAAAAAACGCGGCACTACCGTGAGCAATACCTGCTTGCCGTGCTGACGGGCAAAAGCCACAACATGGTCAGCATGGGATCCGCTGATTTGCAGAGGAATGTAGCTGCCCTCGAGAAACAATTGGGGCTGTTCCTGGCGGGCCTTGAGCACATGATGAATCAGAAACAGCTTAATGCGTCCGTCGCTGCGGTGTAGTAGCAAATCCGCAATGAGTTGGAGAGGATCCTGTTTAACCCGCCGTTGAATTTCTTCTAGATAGGCGAGGCGACGGGAAAAATCCACAGGCCGACGATTGTCGGGATCCACCATGCTCAAATCCCACAGCTCCGTGCCTTGGTAAATATCCGGGATCCCAGGGCTGGTGAGCTTGATCAGCGTCTGCGAGAGGGAATTAAAAATGCCAAAGTGGGCAACTTTCCGTTGGAAAGGCAAAAAGGACTCCAAAAAGGGGTTAGGGCCTTGAAGGATCCGTTCGATAAAGGCGGTAGTGGCTTCTTCGTACTCGGTATCGGGGCGAAGCCAAGCGGTGTGGACCTTAGCTTCCCGCACTGCTTTGATGGCATAATCTTTGACCCGCTGTACGAACTGGGGTACCTCTTCCGGTTGGAAGGGATAAGAGCCGAGCAATGTCTGGTAGAGCAAATACTCGTCATTGCGATCCGGCAGTTCCGAGCGCTTAGCTTGTTTGCTGCGGACTTTGTAGCCGAGGTTCAGTTCATGCCAAAGGTTGATGTGCTTTTCCCACTCGGCGGGGATTTCAGAAAGCACATTCAGCCGGGCCCGCACATCTTCGCCACGCTTGGTGTCGTGGGTGGCAGAAGCATTCATGGACAGAGGCCACCGAGCTGCCCGCTCTTGATTAAAGCGGTGAAACTCTTGCACCGAAAGGCCAAAGCGACAGGGATCCCCACCGACTTCATTGAGAGATAAAAGGCGGTTGTACACATAAAAAGCAGTATCTTCTACTCCTTTGGCCATGAGAGGGCCGGCCAACTGCTGCAAGCGCATGGCAAAATGGATCTGCTCATTTTTCTCCTGGTCTGATAAATTGTCCAGAGACTCCAGGCAGAGAAAGCGCTGAATAAAATTCAGCTCATTCACCAAAACGGGCAGGTTCTCCTTGGCCTTCTCCACGGCTTGACAAATTACCTGTTGACCTTCTGGACTGAGGATCCCTTCGTGGATATAGACGCGGTAGACCGGAAAGCACACCAAAACTTCTACCAAAGCTCGACGTAAACTGTAGAGGGTAAAGTCATTGGCATAGCGATGATGGCTGGTGATCTGTTTGAGCAAAAAAGCAAGGTTATCCATATCTCCTGACAGGTTGCGCTCGATGATCAGGCGTTTTTTATCTTCGATAACCTGCTCTGGGGAATGCCGTAGATTTGTGAAATTTTGATAGAGAGAGTCAAAAGCCTCTGCATTTTCTTCTTGACAAAAGATGCCGTTGAGCTTAGCTAAAAAATCATAGCCCGTTGTGCCCTGAACCGGCCAGCTTTGGGGCAGACTTTCATTAGCCTCTAGTATTTTCTCTACCACGATGTAAAGATTTGGGCAGCGTTCCCGCAGGCGATGGAGATACTCTTCGGGATTGAACAACCCATCGATATGATCGATGCGCAAACCACTAAAACGCCCCTGTTCTGCAAGCTTAAAGATAAGCTGATGGGTTTTGCGAAACACTTCGCGATCTTCTACCCGCAGCGAGATCAGCTCGTTAATGGTAAAGAAACGACGATAATTGATCTCCTCAGCACCCACCTTCCAGAAGGAAAGGCGGAAATGTTGCCGCGCCAGAAGACTATCCAGCAGGTCAAAGCTCGACGGATCCCCTGGCTTGCCGTTAAAGATGTCAATGTTCTCGTCAAAAAAGCTCTGGATAGGTTGGCTAGAAGTGTAGAGTTCCCACAACGAATGCTTGGCAAAGCTAATTTGATCAGTGCGCTCTAGGAGATCTTCCTTGCTGGGAATGAATTTCAGGCTGAAGAGGATCCCGAGTAACTTGACGTAGTCGGGATGGCTGCGTCCCAATTTTCGCCGCAGCTTGCTCAGGTTGTAGGTAAAAACATCCGCATAGGTGTCAATATTGAGGGGGAACCTCAAGTTGTAGTAGTTAATACTTAGGCCATCGGCATCATAACGAAGCTGGATTTGACCCGACTCCAAACATTTGTCGTAGAAATCTCCCAAGAAAGGGGCTAAGATTCTGCCTTTGATCCCCAGGTAAGAGTGATTCCAATTCACATCAAAGTAGTCAACAAAATCTGAGTTGGGGCCACTCTCCAGAACATCCATGAGCATCTGGTTCTGGCCATCGTAGGCCATGTGATTGGGCACAATGTCCTGGATCCAGCCTATTCCCTGCTGATTGAGGGCTTCCCACAAGAGCTCAAACTTTTCGCTTCCCCCCAGTTCCTGGTTAATCTGCCTGGGATCCACCACGTCGTAGCCGTGGGTGCTGCCTTTGCGGGCTTGGAAGATGGGAGAGGCATACAAGTCACTGATGCCCAGCAACTTCAGGTAGGGAACAATCTGTCGTGCTGCGTCGAAGTCAAACCCAGCATGAAACTGAATGCGATAGGTGGAAGTCGGGATCCGCATGATGACCTTAGAACAATGACAAAGAAGCCGAGCTTGCCAACGGCATAGGGTCAAGAGAACAGATGTATCTAGGGTAGCGGCTAAGATCAAGGAGTCCTGCAGGGGAGAGGCGAGGTTAGTGAACTTGTCAAGGCCACAGAGGAGCGCTTCACCCCCGGTAAGGGGGCCGGCAAGGATGGCGAGGTGGGCAGGGATCCTGCTCGTGGGTGGGCTGATGGGGAGTTGGCGGAGTGAGGCAACCTGGGCAGAAAGCGAGTTTCGGGTGGGGAGTGAGCTGGTTTTGACCCTGCGCACCCCCGATGCCCCCGCTCGCCTCCGTCTGCTGAAGCAACGGTTGGAAGAGATTTTGCTACAGGCCAGCAGCCCTCAGGTGCAGGTCAGTCTGGATATCCCCAGTCCCAATCCCTCGACGACCGGCAGCGGGGATCCCCCAGCTCAAGCCGCTCGGATTCTTTTGAACCAGCAACTGCTGTTGGAGGTAACTCCAGCCGATGCAGAGGCTCATGCTGCTCCCCAACCGGCAGATCTGGCAAGGATCTGGGCGGATCGCCTGCAAACGGTGTTCAACCAGGAATCCAGTCGGCAGCAACTGTTTTTGGGATTGGGGCTGCCCCCGCACTTGACCTGGCAAGGGCGACTCTATCGCCGCGCTGAGCGTGCTGCCGCCGATACTGGGCGCTTTGTTACCGATGGCACTCGCATTCAAGATCATGTGGTCTATTGGGAGATCCCCTCTGGAGAAAACCCGTTTGATTTTACTGACAAGCCGACCCTGCCGGATCCGCCGCCGGAGCGGCTATTTTTGTTGAATCGCCACCGCCAGTTTGTGCCCTACGAGTTGTAACCGAAGTCCTTTCTCCCTCTGTTGTCTATTGTCTATGTCGTCCATTCAACGAGAACCTCGCATTCTGTTGGGCCTGCGGGCCGACCAATTTCGTCATCCCGTGGATCTGCAAGCCACCCGCTCTCTGCAGCAAGTGCCGGGGCTGGGCCTGCTGATTCAAAATTGGCTTGGCTCAACGGCAGGACAGATATTTTATCTGGACAACATTGCTTCCAGCATCCAAATTAACGAGCATCAGTTGCCGGAAATTCATCAGCTTTTGGTGCAGGCCTGTCGCATCTTGGATCTGGAGGTGCCCCAGCTCTACGTGCGGCAGAACCCCACGCCCAATGCTTACACCTTTGCCATGCAGGGGAAAAAGCCCTTCATTGTCTTGCACAGCTCTCTGCTGGATCTGTTGGAGCCGCCGGAAATTCAGGCCGTGATCGCTCATGAGTTGGGCCACTTGAAGTGCAATCACGGGGTCTACTTGACGATGGCCAACATTCTCATGCTCTCCACCAGCTTGCTCCCCTTCGGGGGGTTGTTTTATCAGGCGTTGCAGGATCAACTGATGCACTGGCTGCGGTGTGCCGAGTTTACCTGTGACCGGGCGGCGCTGTTGGTAGCCCAAGATGCCAAGACGGTGATCTCGGTGTTGATGAAATTGTGTGGGGGATCCCCGCAATTGGCCTCCAAGCTGAACGTGGACGCCTTTTTGGAGCAGGCCCGTACTTACGACGAGCTGGACGGGGATCTGTGGCAGATGGAGCTGAAGCAGATGCAAACGGTGGGGCGCACCCATCCGCTGCCGGTGCTGCGGGCCAGAGAAATCGAGCGTTGGTTCCGCAGCAACACCTATCAGCAGATCCTGGAGCTCCAGGGATTGGGCTCCGCACCGCGGACGTCAACGGCTGCTTCGTAAACTACCCGACTCCAACCGCTAAAGCAGTACAGAGCGGGCTTTTAGTAGCCCTGCAGTTGGCAAGCCAACCACGAGCCTCTGGGGTGGTTTACAGCACCCCCAATCGACCGTTAC
>NZ_JANSIH010000206.1:0-753 GCF_047462075.1 Synechococcus sp. R55.2 | reverse complement strand
CACCACCGAGCGGAATGTGACCTACGGCGGATAAGGGCTGTCTCTGCTGCAACGCAATGATCCCAGTTCTCAGTGGGCAAGGGGAAAATCGGCAAGAATGGGGGTAGAGAATCTAGGGATCCTCGATGGCCCCAAAATCCAACGCCTCGACTTGCTGGCGCGACTTCGGGAAGCTGGGCATGCTGCTGGCGGCCACTCTGCTGCTTTGGCTCCTCTGGGGCTCCATAGCGGGCAGCCAAGCCCGTCTCAACTTCAACAACGCCGATCTGCAAGGTCAAGATCTATCCGGCCAAGATTGGCGGGGCAGCAGCTTTGTCAGCGCCAACCTGCAGGGCGCCGATCTGCACGGGGCCAACCTTTCGGGGGCGGCATTCACCAAGGCCAATCTGGCGGGGGCCAACCTATCCGGTGCCGATTTGAGCAATAGCCTTTTGGATCTGGCCAATTTGGCAGGAGCCGATCTCAGAGGGGCCAAGCTCACGGGAGCCATTGCCGCACGGGCGGTTTGGCAAGGAGCGCAGATTGCCGGCGCCGATTTCAGCGAAGCCTATGTGGATCGGGCGGCAAAGCGGCAGTTGTGTGAGCGAGCTGAGGGATCCCACCCGATAACCGGCGTAACCACCCGTGAGAGTTTGGGCTGCCCTTGAATCAGGGCCGGCAAAGGTGAAGAAAACAGGATCCCTGAGCCCCGTCGGTCAGATTGGCCTCTAGATTGGGTGAGGTGTCGATAGTGCCCAACTATGAGCAAGCCCA